>DASQMM010000373.1:0-3307 GCA_035645495.1 Brevibacillus sp.
CACGGCATTTTGTCGCGCTATATCCGTCCCGTTTCTACATCGGATTTGCCATAAACAGGAGGAAGCCACCTGTCATCCATCTTCGCCAGGTTTGAAGTCCTGGTTCGGGGATGGTTTTTTCTGTATAAAACCTACACAGTAGGCGGAATAGTAGGAGTGACAAGACCAGTGGCTCATTCAGACATGTGTCTTGACATGAAACCAAATGGTGTCGTAATATGAGGCTCAGAAACGAAACGAAAAGGTTTCGTAATGGAGGATGATCGAGATGACAGAAAAAGAAAATCTGCATGGGACATTGCCTGATATTCGCAGAACGATGCGTTTTCAGGCACCGATTCAAAAAGTCTGGGATGCCGTTGCGACGTCGGAAGGTCTGGCAGCATGGTTTATACCCAATGATATGGTACCCGAAGTCGGCCATTCCTTTCACCTGAATGCCGGCCAATTCGGCATGTCTCCCTGCGAAGTGACGGTAGTAGAAGCGCCTCACCGCCTTGCTTTTCGTTGGGGAAAAGACTGGACGCTGACATTTGAACTGCAAGAAGAGGGAGAGTACACGAACTTTACGCTGATCCATTCGGGATGGAGCGCCGATCAAGTCACAGAATTTGGTGCCCCTCATTCACAAATTCGCAATAACATGGACAATGGCTGGGAAAAACTTATCCAAGTGCTCGGCACTTACGTGGAGAAATAAGATGGCTTCATCTGCACCCAAGTACGATGTCTTTCAGGCCATCGCCGATCCGACGCGCCGTAGACTCCTGCAGCTTTTGGTCGAGCAGGAGATGCCTGTCACGGTTATCAGCGGACATTTTCCCATCAGTCGTACTGCTGTCTCGAAGCATTTGCGAATTCTAGCGGAGGCTGGGCTGGTCCAGGAGAGGAAGGTCGGGAGGGAGACGCGGTACCGCATGCAGCCGGAACCCCTGCAGGAATTAAAGCAGTGGCTCGCTTACTATGAACAGTTCTGGGACAACAAGATGGCTGCCCTCGCTCACTACATCGAACATCAGGACTCGGAAGAAGTGGTCGATCGGGTGCCCCAAATCGTCAAGCAAGAGAGGGAGACCAAAGGCAAGTAGCAAGCTCCTCGCTTGTAACCAAATTGCACGGCGTACGTAAAAGGAGTAGGGTATGTTTGGGGCCCGGATAGAGGTCGAATTCATCTGGTTCTCGAACATATTACCATTCCACTAAGGATATCTCGAGGAGCTTGTCCATGCAATTGATTGAGATTGTAGAACGCTTGTTTGCCCAGTACGGCTATCTTGTTCTGTTAATTGGATTGCCGCTGGATTTTATCGCTTTACCCATCCCCCCGGGGAACAGTACCTTGACCTATACGGGCTTTCTCTCTTATAAAGGCGTCCTGCACGGCGGGAGCGCGATCCTGATGGCTTATATCGGGGCTACCGTCGGGTTTACCATCACCTATTTTCTCGGCTATCGCTTGGGGCAACCGCTGATCGCCCGTTATGGAAAGTGGCTGTTTATCAAACCCGCTCATTTGGAGAATACGCGCCGCTATTATGACAAGTATGGAGACAAGCTTCTGTTCGTCGGTTTTTTTGTACCCGGCATCAGACAGTTCATCGGGTATTTCATGGGCATTATTCGTGTACCTTTTCGCAATGTGTTGCTCTACGCCTATACAGGCTTGGCGATCTGGGTGGCTGTCTTTTTCGGGATCGGTTATTTTTTTGGCGAGCAATGGCAATACATGCTTGAATTGGTGGAACGCTATTTGAAGTTTTTCGGAATTGGGATTGCAATCTTGGTCGTTGTCTTGCTGCTCATCAAGCTTTCGCGTTATTTCCGTAAAAAATAATGCTGCTAGTAGTGATATAGAGCAATCTGAAAGAAATCTCCATTGAGTTCGAATCCTATAATAAGAGTGTGAGAGAATCACAAAACCAAGTGAAGAAAGGGCTGTTTAAATATGACCTTGCGTTTGACTCCTTATCTCGTCATGGACGGGAATACCAGAGAAGCGATCGATTTCTATGAAAAAGCGTTGGATGCCCAGGTTCTTTACTTGCAGGCATTTGGCGATATGCCGGAAAATCCGGAATATCCCTTTCCGGAAGAAGCTAAAAATCGCATCGCCCATGCCATGCTCAAAGTGGGTGAGTCGGAACTCATGTTTTCCGATACATTCCCAGGGCAGCCCATTCAAGCAGGAAACAATGTAACGATTTGTATCCAGGTGAATGATATGGAACAGGCGAAGAAAGTCTACGACGCCTTGCAACAAGACGGCAAGGTCAACATGCCACTGCAGGAAACCTTTTTTAGCCCGGCTTTTGGAGATGTAACGGACAAGTTCGGTGTTACGTTTCAAATCTATACAGAAGGTAGAAAAGAAGAATAAATATCCTGAAAGCCGTATCGACCCATTGTGGGAAGATACGGCTTTTCTTCAAATCCCTTTGTTATGAAGCGGGTTTTCCAATCCTAGCTTCATCGCCATACTGTAGCCAGACGGCCCAATGTTATACTTTTTTCGTAATTCGATCAGATCGGGACCAAATGTCTGTTCCAGTGTCTCACGGTGTGCTTGCATCATTTCGTAAATGTATAAATCATGGATGATTACCTCGGTGATCGGCATGACGAGACCTGGGTGCATGGTCCAAGCGGCGCGGCTGTCCGCTCCGAGAGAAACGACGCCTGCTACCACTTCTCGGTCATCGATGCTAGCCACAATCCATCGTCCGCCGTATTCCCGCGTAATCTCCTCACTTGAATCATGTGGGTACACTTGAGCAAAATCAAACTGCAATTCTCCATATACGACAATCAGAATCTCGACGCCTCGTTCAGCCGCCATCCTCAGTTCCGATTCCAGCAGTTTGGCTTCTTCCGTCCAGATCTCTAGTAAAACACGTCCGGTAGCTCGATTGATCGCTTCCGCTGTACGGCTCAAAATGGCTTCACACCCGGTGATGTTCCATATGTTTTCCCGATTTAAGGAGACATAAGAGTAGTGGGCAAGTGCAGTTTCGGCAGCCTCTAATGAGGATACGAGTTTACTCTTTTTCAAACGGATGAGCTCTTGCGGCTGCAATGGCGTATATAGCGAAGGATCTTCGTGGCTGATCATGATGTCACCGCGCTCCACCATTCCGTTTAACACTTCATATATTTTTGAACGTGGTACACCCGAGTTCAAAGAAATGGCATACCCCGTTAAAGGAGATTTATCCAGAAGCGCTAGGTATGCTTTGGCTTCGTATTCGGTAAAATTCAAATCTTGCAGAATTCGAATGACTTCTGATTTCATTTATGAACCTCCTAGACG
>DASQMM010000374.1:0-1583 GCA_035645495.1 Brevibacillus sp.
GGGACAGTTTAAAAAGAAAAATATCCATTAGGGGGAGCTAAAAGCTCCCCCTCCTTCTATTTCATGCAGCTCGAATCAGAGCAACTCTCGTTAAAAAGCCCAGTTGCCATTGCGGAAGACAGGCTCCCGTTCTCCTTGCATGGTCTCGCCATCGATATTCATTTTATCCGACCCGATCATAAAATCGACGTGGACCATGCTGGTATTTAATCCGTGTTGCTGTAGTTCATCCTCGCTCATCCCGCTTCCGCCGTGAAGGTTGGTCGGATAGGCCTTGCCAATCGCCAGATGATTGGAGGCATTTTCATCGAATAAGGTGTTGAAGAAAATAATGTTTGACTGGGAAATGGGCGAGAGATGGGGGACCAAGGCCACTTCACCCAAGTAACAAGATCCTTCGTCAGTTTCGATCAGCCTTTTGAGAGCGTCTTCTCCCTTTTTGGCGGTGACCTGAACGATTCGCCCTTTTTCAAATGTAAGCTGGAAATCCTCAATCAGGGTGCCTTGGTAACTCAAAGGCTTGGTGCTCTGCACGACGCCATTTACTCCATCACGTTTCGGAGCTGTAAAGACTTCTTCTGTCGGCATATTGGCCATGAAGGATACCCCGTTCTGATTCACACTGCCGCCGCCGATCCAGATGTGATTCGCGGGCAATTCTATGGTCAATTGGGTTCCGGGTGCTTCATAGTGCAGGGCTTTGTACTGTTTCTGATTCAGGTGTTCCACTTTGCGGTTCAATTCTTGATGATGCTCTTTCCAAGCTTGGACGGGGTCAAGTTCATGGATGCGTGTCGCAGCAAAGATGGCTTCCCACAGTGCTTGTTCACGCTCATCTTCAGGAAGCTCGGGAAAAACCAGGTTAGCCCATGCAGGAGAGGGAATCGCGATGACACTCCAGCTTACTTTATCCGCCATGGTATAGCTGCGAAAACGCTGCAGTGCTTGACCCGACGCTTTGCTTGCCTTGGCGATTCGCTCCTGATTGATTCCCTGCAAGAGATCCGGGTTGGAGGAGGAAATGTACAAAAATGCCGCACCTTGTTCAGCCATCTCTTCCCAGCCCTTTGCTTTCCATAGCGGGAATTCTTCAAAAGCTTCTTCCGGTGCCAACTCGTATTTCATGCGCGTCAATTCGTCGTCGGTCCAATCGATATAGACATGCTTGGCTCCTGCCTGGTATGCTTTGCGAACCACTTTGCGAATAAAAGGGGCTGATTGTACAGGTCCTGCGACGACGAGTGTTTGCAAGTTTTGTACGTTTACGCCAACTCGAACTGCCAGCTCGGCATAGCGATCCAGCAAGTTTTCAAATGTCATCTTATCGACTCCCATCTTCGTTCATCCTAGAGACACCCATATTATACCAAAAAACGCTAGGGTATACGCTTTGACCCAAGAGAATTCATTCTTTTTCACAAATATTCAGAAATGAATGGAACAGGAAATAGCAGAAAAGTATCCAATACATCTTTTCATAGTCAAAAAGAGGAGGAAATCCCAGATGAGATTGACGCGTGAACAAGTGCCCACGGAACAGACTTGGAACCTGGATGATCTATTTGCCTCGCAGGAAGAATGGG
>DASQMM010000375.1:0-4444 GCA_035645495.1 Brevibacillus sp.
CTTTACATAAATCCATTCTTCAAGCCATTCATGACATGGGCTTCGAAGAACCATCGCCGATCCAGGCGGCTTGTATCCCTAAAGTTCTGGAGGGCGGAGATCTGATCGGTCAAGCCCAGACCGGAACAGGTAAGACAGCGGCATTTGGTATTCCACTTTTAGAGAAAGTCACTCCGGCTAACCGCGTACAGGCGATCATTCTCACGCCGACCCGTGAGTTGGCGATTCAGGTTGCAGGTGAGCTCTTGCGCATCGGGAAGTACAATAAAGTGCGTACACTGCCAATCTACGGCGGACAATCGATCGGTCATCAAATCCGCGCCCTGCGCCAAGGTGTTCAGATCGTAGTCGGTACACCAGGCCGTGTCCTCGACCATCTACGCCGCAAAACTTTAAGACTGGAAAGCGTACATACACTCATCCTCGATGAGGCGGATGAAATGCTCGACATGGGCTTTGTCGATGATATCGAAACGATTATCAATCACATGCCAGAGGAACGCCAAACCCTCCTCTTCTCCGCAACGATGCCACCAGAGATCAAGAGACTGGCTACACGCTACATGAAAAGCCCTGAGACCATCGCTGTCAGTCGTGAAGAAGTAACGGCTCCTCTGATCGAACAGGTGTATTACAAGGTGTTCGAGCGCAACAAGCTGGAGAGCTTGTGCCGAATTCTCGATAGTGAAGATGTCGAGCTCGGGATTATCTTCTGCCGCACCAAGCGCGGTGTAGATGAACTGACAGAAATGCTGCAATCCCGCGGATATCTGGCTGATGGTTTGCATGGGGATTTGTCCCAGGCCCAACGCGACAAGGTCATGAATGCCTTCCGTGAAAGCTCGATCGAATTCCTCATCGCGACAGATGTGGCGGCCCGGGGCATCGACGTGGGCAACGTCTCCCACGTCATCAACTACGATATTCCGCAAGACTCGGAGAGCTATGTCCACCGCATCGGCCGTACGGGACGAGCTGGACGCAAGGGTATCGCGATGACACTGGTTACCCCGCGTGAAGTCAGACAGATGATGTTCATTCAAAAGCAGACTAAGGCACAGGTTCTTTCCCGCAATGTACCTTCCCTCGAGGAAGTGGCGGAACGCAAGCAGGAACAATTGCGTGAACAGTTGATCAGCCTGCTGGAAAGCGACGCGATCGCTGAGATGTATCAAAAAGTGACCGACTCCCTCATGGAGCAGTATCCAGCGGAAAAAATCGCAGCTGCGGCACTTCATCTCTCCTTCCATAGCGAAGTAGGCGAAACGAAGGAGCCGGAAGCGTACAATTTCGGGGAGACCGGAGCCGCCAAAGGCATGGTTCGCTTCTTCCTGAACGTAGGCCGAAATGCCAACCTGAAGCCGCAAGATCTCGTCCGCGAGATTTCCGAATCCGTCGGCATTCCAGGCAAAGCAGTAGGTCGGATCGACATTTTCGAGAACTTTACGTTTGTTGAGGTTCCTGAAGATGTCGCCGCCTTCGTCTATGAATCGCTGCGCCAGACGCGGATCAACGGCAAGCGCATTAATCTGGAGCCTGCCAAACCGCGCGGAGCCAAACGCTCCTAAGCACCTGCCTGCCAACAGCCATCCTCCTGAATCGTATCGTGAGGATGGTTGTTTTTATATGCGAATATTTGTTCGTAAAAAATACTTGGCAAACCCTTCTGTCTCGATGTATGATGAAGACAAGAACAATTGAAGCGAAAAGTTGAAAGGGTGTGTATCATTTGTCAGATCGTCGCGCAGCTTTGGAGAGTGCCTTGCGTCAGATAGAAAAACAATTCGGAAAAGGTTCCATTATGAAACTGGGAGAAGTAGCCAATGTCCAGGTGTCTACCGTGTCCAGTGGTGCACTTGCCCTAGACATTGCTCTCGGCGTGGGCGGTTTCCCACGCGGCCGTATCGTTGAAGTATACGGTCCGGAATCGTCCGGTAAGACCACTGTCGCCTTGCATGCGATTGCAGAAGTGCAAAGACAGGGCGGACAAGCAGCTTTTATCGATGCCGAGCACGCTTTGGACCCGGTCTATGCGTCCAAACTTGGGGTGAATATTGACGAATTGCTGCTTTCCCAGCCTGATACTGGGGAACAAGCTCTGGAGATCGCGGAAGCGTTGGTTCGCTCCGGTGCTGTTGATATTATCGTCGTTGACTCGGTCGCTGCTCTGGTACCTAAGGCAGAGATCGAGGGTGAAATGGGAGATTCCCACGTAGGTCTGCAGGCACGCTTGATGTCTCAGGCATTGCGCAAGCTCTCCGGTGCGATCAACAAGTCCAAAACCATCGCCATCTTTATTAACCAATTGCGTGAAAAAGTCGGCGTAATGTTCGGAAACCCTGAGACTACACCAGGTGGACGTGCCCTGAAATTCTATGCCAGTGTTCGTCTTGATGTTCGCAAAGCAGAATCTATCAAGGTGGGCAACGACATCCTGGGTAGCAGAACCAAAATCAAGGTCGTCAAGAATAAAGTCGCTCCTCCATTTAAAGTAGCGGAAGTAGACATCATGTACGGCGAAGGGATCTCCCGAGAAGGAAGCATTCTCGATATCGGTGCAGAGATTGATGTGGTGCAGAAGAGCGGAGCCTGGTACTCGTTCAATGAAGAACGCTTGGGACAAGGCCGCGAGAACTCCAAAGTCTTCTTGAAAGAGAACCCGCATATCGCATCCCAGATTGAAGCCAAAGTGCGCGAGTACTACAGCCTCAATCCTAGCTCGATTCCTGCCTCAGAACCGGTCCATGATCCGGAGCAGGATGAGGAACCAACTTTCGATCTTGACTAATGATGATATAAGAACAAGCAGCCTGTCGGGGTAAGACAGGCTGTTTTGCTTACATCAGTAGGGGAGGAAAAGGATGAAAAACGGGACCATTACCGGTGTCCATCAGGATCAGAAACAGAAGCAGCGCTACCATATCTATGTCGATGATTCCTTTGCCTTTTCCGTGCACGAGGATATTCTGGTCAAATACAATCTGTTTAAAGGAACGCAAGTCGACGAGGCGTTTTTCCAGGAAGTCGTACTTGCTGAGGAGAAGCACAAAGCGTATTTGGCGGCATTGCGCTATCTGGGAATCCGCCCGCGTACTAGCAGCCAGCTTCAAGCCTATCTCCTAGAGAAGGGATTCTCTTCCCCGATCGCTGAGGAAGTATGCCAGCGGTGCAAGGAACAGCGCTACTTGGATGATCAGGCCTTTGCCCGTCAGTGGGTCGATGAGCGGCTACGCATCAAGCCAAGAAGTTCGTATATGCTTCGCATGGAATTGCAGCAGCGCGGTGTAGAAAAGACCATCGTAGAAGAGGCGGTTAGTGCGGTTACGAGAGAAGACGAACTAGCGGCAGCACGCGCACTGACCGAAAAAAAGCTGCGTCGTTTGACAGGAAAGCCGAATCCTGACGAAGAGCGAAAACTCCTGTCCATGCTGATGCGAAAAGGCTTTTCCCATTCGATTGTCCAGCAAATCAGGGGCGAAATGCGTCAGCGTACGGATCATGAGGGCTGACTCCATTTGCATGTTCTTGACAATTCTTGTTCACAAAGAATAAAATAGGTGTGTATTTACTAGATGTTTCATACCATTTACGCTGATTTGCTCACTCGTTGCCTGTGGAACAACTGAAAACCCGTGCAATGATTGTGCGGCTTCAGCGGACCGAGTCACATCGGTCTTGTTTTTTAGTCGAATGTTCGAAGCCGAGCGGAATCGACAAGCGGCACTCCATGAAAAACGAATGCTTGGAAAGCGGGGAGATGTCTTACAATAAGGAGGTGAAATGAAAGAGCCTATGGAACCAACAACCATAACCGTAGTCATTGCGCTACTTACCTTGCTGATCGGCCTGGCTGTCGGTTACTTCGTCCGCAAGTCGATTGCGGAAGCGAAGATCGGCAGTGCTGAAGAAGCTGCCCGTCAGATCGTCGAAGAGGCGAAACGGGACGCAGAAGCCGTGAAAAAGGAAAAGGTGCTGGAAGCCAAGGATGAAGTGTTTAAACTTCGTTCCGAAGCGGAAAACGAATTGCGCGAACGCCGCAATGAAATCCAGCGTCAAGAACGCCGTATTCTGCAAAAGGAAGAGGCGTTGGACCGCAAGATGGAACAACTGGAACGCAAGGAAGAGGAATTGTCCGAGCGTGACCGCGCCATCGCGGAGTTGCAAAGCAAGGTAGAGCAATTATATAAAGATCAAGTATCCGAGCTGGAGCGCATTTCCGGGCTGACCCAGGATGAGGCGAAGAGCATTATCCTGACCGATGTGGAAAACACCGTTCGCCATGAGATGGCCGTCATGATCAAGGAGATCGAGACGCAAGCAAAAGAAGAGGCAGACAAACGCGCCCGTGAAATCATCACGACCTCCATTCAGCGTTGTGCAGCGGACCACGTAGCAGAGACAACGGTATCTGTTGTTACGTTGCCTAACGATGAGATGAAGGGAC
>DASQMM010000376.1:0-3528 GCA_035645495.1 Brevibacillus sp.
ACCTTACAGGAAGGCTATGCGATATTTGCCGCTCCTGATTTTTTGAGTGCTGTCATCGGTGAGCTATACGGCGGCATGGTCTTGGAGCATTTCGGGTATGCCAATGGCTGGTACAAGATTCGCTTCAACGGAGCAGATGCCTACATTTACAAACCGGAAACGACAGCACCACAACAACCGGGGAATATACCGCTGACGCCGAACACATCCCCTCCTCCCGCTCAGGCAGAAGCCTCCATTCGGGTAAAAAATGCGGACACCAATCTGCGGAGTGGTCCCGGAACTCACTATGCGGTCGTAGGAACGGCTCAACCCGGGCAAACCTTCCCGATCGTACAGACGGAAGGCGACTGGTATATGATTCGGCTGCCTGACCAATCCACCGCCTACATTGCAGGCTGGATCGTAGACCAGGTGCACCCGACGAATGGCTCTGGCAGTCCCGGAGTCGGGTATAACGCAGGTATGATCGGGAATGAAACGGTCTACATCTATCACACCCATAATCGCGAGTCCTGGCGAAATGTCGCAAGGCAAACACAGGGCAGTTCCGTAGATGATCCAGAGATCAACATTACTTTGGTCGGCAAGCGCTTAGGCGAGCTATTGCAGCAAAGAGGCATCCAAACGATGGTGAATCAGGATGACTTTGCTAAAAGGCTTGCGGAGCAAAAAAAGAGCTTCGCAATGTCCTATGCGGAATCGTATAATGCGGTTGTGGCAGCAGTCGCCACAAATCCGAACCTGCAGTACATTTTCGATATTCATCGGGATAGCGACGAGCCCCGCAGCAAGGTAGCGCTTACCTTGAATGGCAAGACCTATGCACGTACGTTATTTGTAATCGGGACAGCCAACCCGAACTACCATGAAAACAAAAAACTGGCGGACAGTCTGCATGCCCGTCTGGAAGCGGCATATCCCGGGTTGTCTCGCGGCGTGATTCTCAAGGGCAAGAATGAGGGAAATGGCGAGTATAACCAGTCCTTGTCACTAGGGAGCCTGCTCCTGGAATTTGGCGGCACCAACAATACATTGGAGGAATGCTACAACACAGCAGAGGCATTTG
Organism: Brevibacillus sp.; assembly: GCA_035645495.1. GTDB lineage: Bacteria > Bacillota > Bacilli > Brevibacillales > Brevibacillaceae > Brevibacillus. The sequence continues at coordinate 1,070 of DASQMM010000376.1, forward strand.
CCGATGTACTGGTCAATCATATGTTGGAATCTCGCGTCGTTTTCAAATAAAAGCACGATTCTTTTCGCGTAACCATTAGCGAAAAGAATCGTGCTTTTTGCCTATCTGCTAGAGTTGAGTCTTTGTCTGACTATGCCCGACTACTATGGTCCGTGGCAATCGGTGTATGATACCAAAAAAGTGCATATTCGGTCATTGTGGATGCATAGCCCAGCTGGCGCAGCATGGTCGATATATTGCCTCGGTGATAGGTACCGTGATTGACTGTCTGCAGCACAATTTCCGATAATCGAGTGCTGCGCGTTCCGGCGTACGGATTCTCGAGTGCAATGGTTTGCTCCAGGTCTTCTTGGCTTCGGAACCATGCTCTGTACTCTTCCGCTAGCGCAGTAAAGGCTTTCGCGAATTCCTCGACAGAGTAATGAAGTGTTTCTTGCTGAAGTGGAAGGCACTCTTCCAAAGCCTTAGGCATGCTGACACCTCTCAGAACCTGAAGCCAACACTTGTCGACTGCATAGATATGCGCGAACGCCTCGCCTATAGTGGGAAACGAGGTGTTTACTTCTTGTTGCAGCACTGAGGACGGGAGCTCCTTGATTCGTCCCAACAGGGTATGAGTAGCCCACGTATGATAGTCGAACATTTGCACCGGATGATTCATTTGGATCGTCTCCTTTTAACATTTCATGAATTTGTTCATGTCCTTATAATAAATAAAGATGTATGACAACAGTCTGTCATACATCTTCATAATGTTTGAGCGCATTTTGAAGCTGTTTTTTTAATATCCCTCGCAATGCTGGAGGCTCGAGGACTTCTGCTCCACTGCCAAACCCCAAAAGAATTGCCCAAAGCCATCGTGCTTCCAATGGTTGAAAAACAGGAATTCGCATTCTCATACTCCCATCGGAATGAAATTGCTTTTCAGCATGGGGAAACTGGTCCATCGCTTCCGCCAAAGCCTCCGTTCCCACCCGAATCACTACGTCCTCCAGCTGACCTTGCCATCTATTGTTTGATAAAACATCCTCTTCTGGCACCTTGTCATGCTGCTCGAAGGTTTCCTGTGTCACGAACAAATTCATTAACCGGGACAGACGGAACTCCCGATAATCCCGCCGAGTTCGGCAAAACCCATACATGTACCAATTGCCATGTTTAAAATGAAGCCGCAGCGGTTCCATATCACGGGTTGAGCGTTCATTCTTTGCATCGATATAATCAAAGCGGACGATCTTTCGCTGGGCGATGGCCGTGCGTAAATGACGAAGCGCGTTGGGCTCCATGCGACGGGTGTCCAAGTCCACGGACAGACTCGTGGAGTGATGCTCCGGTCCAATTGTCTGCAGTCTTTCGATGGTCCCCTGCGCACGCTCGTCTTCAAACACGGTGGAGAGGCTTCTAAGCACGGTAATCAGGGAATGGACATCGTAAGAACCGAGCAGGCTTTTATCCATTTTGTACCCTTCCATGATGCCATATCCGCCGTTCGTCCCCTGATACGATACGACGGGGAAGCCCGCGGCACAGATCACTTCGATATCCCGATAGATGGTTCTTTGGGAAACTTGAAACTCTTCAGCCAGCTTGGAGGCAGACAAAACTTCGTGATTTAACAGCTTATAGATGATGGAGATCAAACGCTCCAACTTCATTGCTTATCCCCGCCCGTTCGTCTATTCGTATTGCTGCTCTCTATCATACCTGTTTAGGCTAAGGCCAACTTGATCACACCTGCAACTCCCATTTCGCGGTGCGGCCTAATCCACTTTGCAGATCGAATCCAAATGATGGCGTAAAACCTGCTCAATGCGTTCCGGAAGCAGCCTCTTCGACTCCAGCATGGCATGCACCGCAATACCGTCGATGATGGCGTATAACTTCTCCGCCTCCATCTCCAGATCCAGCCCTTTTTGCAGCAAGTCTTGCTGCTGCAGGTACGCGAGGATGCTCCGTATCTGAGGGAAAAATCCGACCTGTATCTCCTCCGATTCGCTCTCCCTATATTTTTGATGAAAAACAAAGGCGAACCATACCTCCATTTCGGCCATCCTCTGCTCGTCCACGGGAAGAATCTCCAACAGGATTTGGATCACCATCTCTTTCGGGAACAGATCGCGCATCTCGACCTCCCGAATTCGCTGTGCCGCCCTTTCCTTCACCAGCTTCATGGCAAATAGCAGCAATTCATCTTGCGTAGTAAAGTAATGGCGTAGCGCACCCAACGACACTCCTGCTTCCTGGGCAATCTTTCTCACAGTCGCCCCCTTCATGCCCCACCGCAGGATCACTCTCCATGTTGCTTCTGCTATTTGTTTCCTTCTTTCTTCATGATCAACGATTTTTGGCATGTCTTTATTGTAGCAGAGAACAAATCGGGCGACAATTTATATAATACAGTTGTATTATATAAATGGAGCATGTTACAATCTTTTTGTCTAAATCATACATGTGTATCA
>DASQMM010000377.1:0-23504 GCA_035645495.1 Brevibacillus sp.
CCATCTCCTGGATAAACAAAGGAACGGCTGGATTGGCATTAGCTGTTTTCCAGGAGGCTACCACATCGACGGAATGATCCTCGCCTTGAATATCGATAAAACGCAAGGTAGGACTGGCGTAGAGCAGCAAATGCCGGGACAGAATCGTGACACCGATGCCCGCGTCGACGATCATCAGCACCGCGTCTGTCCGGGAGGCCTGACTGACGATCCGGGGAGAAAAGCCGTGCTTGGCGCACATCGACAGGACGTAGTCATAGCCCTGTGGCGATTCCTCGCGTTCCAGCATCACAAAAGGTTCATGCTCCAGCTGGGCAATCGACAGGTTGGGCCGATCGGCAAGCGGATGATCGTGCGGAAGGATAATCGAGTAAGGCTGAGTCCATAAAGGCTTGTAGGTAACACCGCCCAGATTGTGCAGCCCGTGTGAGAGTGTAAAGGCAAGATCGATCTCGCCCGACAGCAGCTTGTTCGTAAGCTGTCCGATGTTTTCAAAGCGAAAATGGATCGTGACCTGCGGGTATTTGCTGCGAAAAGCGCGCACGACCGAGGGCAAAAAGTCTCGCACAGAGACACTTAAAAGCCCGATGTTGATCGTCCCAACCAATCCGGCTTCCGCTTGTCTGGCATGCTCGATGGACAAGGCAAAACGCTCCACAATCTCTCTGGCATCCTGTAAAAAGACGCTGCCTGCGCTGGTTAATTCGACGGAATGCTTGTTGCGGCGGAACAGCTTGACGCCAAGCTTTTTTTCCAGGGAAGCGATCTGCTGGCTGACGGCTGGCTGGGCCACGTAAAGTCTTTTGGCGGCTTCCGTGAAGTTGAGATGCTCGGCGACGGCGATGAAATAGCGGAGTTGGCGTATGTCCATAGAGACCTCCCGTGCGATCGTTCAAGATGTCCTAATCATAACATGCGGATGGATTTCGTGTGTCTCGTAATAAGTTTTCCTTATTACCGATATAACCTCCCAATATTTCAAAATACTCTTGATTTCTACTACCATACAAATAAGTCATCTCAATCAGGGAGGATACTACGTTGTCTACCACACATGATGAAGCCGTCGCACGGGCGATAAGCATGATTCCACGCATTCAATCACGTGCTCAGCTATCCGAAGAACTTCGCCGCCAACCGCAGGAGAACATCGATGATTTTATCGCCTCCGGCCTGATCCGCGCCTTGATGCCCAAACGTTGGGGAGGGCATGAGCTGGGAGTGGAGACGATGTATAAAACGACTTTTGAAATCGCCAAGGCTGACCCGTCAGCGGGCTGGTGCTTTGGTCTTTTGGTCCTTCATTCCTGGATGCTCGCGTATTACCCCGAGCAAGCGCAGCAAGAGGTCTGGGGGAAGAATCCCGACGCCTGTATCGCATCGTCGTTCGGCTCTCCGCAGTCACAAGTGACCCGCGTAGAAGGCGGTTTTCGCGCGAGCGGGATCTGGGGCTTCTCATCGGGGATCGACCACAGCGACTGGGCGATGCTGTTTGGCAGCGTTCCGGCACAGGAGGAGGGGGCTCCGCCTTACGCTATGATGATGCTGGTGCCAAAAAAGGATTACACGATTCTCGATACCTGGCATACCGTCGCACAGAGAGGGACAGGAAGTAAAAACCTGCAGCTGAAAGATGTGTTCGTACCGGAGCATCGAACCTTTGACATGGTCGCCTGGTGTCAGCGGGGAGTGGGGCCGGGGAACCTCATCAACGATCTTCCGCTCTACAAAAATCCTTTGTACGCGGTCATTCCGGTCAGTTTGACAGCGGCCCTCTTGGGAGCGAGTGTCGGTGCCTATGAATTGTGGCGCGAGGGAATCCGAACCAAGTCCAGCGTACGCCAGGCAAAAATCGCGGACTTCACGCATCAGCAGATCCGAGTCGCAGAGGTGTCCGCCACGCTGGATGCGGCCATCGCACTCTTTGAAAAATCGCTGACCCGCCTGAGCACGGACACGCCTATTGATACGTATGAGCGTTTGCGTCTACGCCGAAACTATGGCTTTACAGCAAAACTGTGCAAAGAAGCCGTCAAGACCATCGTCGATTACAGTGGTGCGAGCAGTATGTATGAAACCCATCCGTTGCAGCGATACTGGAGGGATGTGCAAGCCTCGTCAATGCATATTACCTTCAATATGGATCATTTGGGGGAAATGTTTGGAAAAATAGAATTGGGAATAGCTTTAAGCCCGAAAGATTCGCTGTTATCATAAGAAGCATGATAGAAAAAGGAGGGTTCCATACAAATGAGCAAACAAATTCCTCAAGAATTGTCGCAAGAACAGATGGACTTTATGAATGACAAGCCTTTGATTCTGTTGAGCACGATCGATGCGGAAAGCAATACGCCGAACACATCCGCCATCTCCTGGGTGAAGGCGCATACCCCGACAACGATCCGCTTCGCCGTTACCAATAATTCTCGGACAGCGGCGAATGTGAAGGCCAATCCTCGCGTTTCGCTGACCATGATCGCCCTGGGCACAGTCTACTCGATTGTCGGAGAGGCGCACATCCTCGAGGACAAAATCGAAGGCATTGCCATGCCGCTGTCCAAAATTGAGGTTCGCATCGAAGGCGTATTTGAATCCATGTTCTGGGGAGCTGCGATTACACAAAATCCAGCCTACGAAAAAACCATGAACATCGATAAAGCGATTGCCTTGGATAATCAAGTGTTTGCTGCATTGCTGTCGTAATGGAGCTAGACTAGGAAGGCCGAGCGAAAGCGGGAGAAATCCCGCTGCTGCTCGGCTTTTTATGTGGAGAAGGAATTTGAGAGAAAAAGTATAGATCAAGGAATGGTTGAGAATGCTAGAACTATCACCATCAATTGGAAAGGAGTTTTGGCCAATGGAAATTACCCTGGGAGCTGATGAGGTCATATACCGCATCCGTCAAAGGCAATCCAATGGAGATTCACTCAGTAAAAAGCAAGTGAAGCAAAACGATCCTGAGTTGATGCGAAGCGCGTTGTTTTATTTTCCAAGCTGGGAGCATGCGTTGAAGAGTGCCGAAAATCTTTAGTTGAAAGAATCCAAAGGAAGGGACCGAGTCGTGTTCCTTCTTTTTTTGTGCAGGGATGTCTTTTCTCATCACCTAAACAATCGTTTAAAAAGGGATGGGGGGAATCATGCCGGGTAAAAAGCGAGATGAAAGATGCGTTTTCCCGGTATTTTGGCAGCCTGCAGGAAAAAGGAACGGTACGCTTGACAGGAAACGGAGTGGCTTGTAGTATACCTATAGGGGTATGTGTAATGGCGAGGTAGATACTATTCTTATGTCAGGGGAAAGCTATATTTTTTTACCTAAAATAATACCCTGGTAGGTATATTGGGCCTTAGAGATTCTATTAAAGGAGGAGGAAATCGCAATGGTAACTACGATGTCAGCAAAAGAAGTGGCCGCAATGCTGAAGAGTCAGGAAGACCTATTCATTCTTGATGTTCGCAACCAATCCGACTATCAGGATTGGAGAATCGAAGGCGAACGGGTAGAGAGCATCAATATTCCCTACTTTGACTTGATCGACGGCGTGGATGAGGTGCTGGACCAGATTCCAGCCCATAAAAAGCTCTTGGTCGTCTGTGCCAAGGAAGGTTCCTCCAAATTCGTTGCGGAACAGCTCGCAGAGGCCGGACTAAAGCAGGTCGCCTACCTGCAAGGCGGCATGAAATCGTGGAGTGAGCATCTGGAACAAGTGTTGGTGTACGAGGATGAACAGATGAGAGTTTACCAATATCTGCGCATGGGAAAAGGCTGCCTTTCCTACATGGTGGTATCCGGGGAGGAAGCGCTGGTGATCGACCCATCCCGATTCACCGATGTCTATCTGGATGCGGCGAAAAAAGAGGGCGCGCGGATATCGCACATCGTCGATTCCCACTTGCACGCAGACCATATCTCTGGCGGAAGACACCTTGCACAGCTCTCTGGGGCTGATTACTACATGATGAAAAGCGAAGGCGCTGTCTTTTCCTTCAAGCCTATGGAGGAGCATGACCGAATCCGCTTTGCCGAGGTCGATCTGCGGGTATTGGCGGTAAAAACGCCGGGACATACCCCTGGCAGTGTCTCCTTCGTCGTCAATGACAAGCTCTTGTTCTCCGGGGATACCCTTTTCGTAGGCGGATTGGGGCGCCCGGATCTGGGGGGCAAGGCTGACGAGTGGGCGCAAGACCTGTATGACACCGTATCCGAAAAAATCGCTGCCATGGCGGACGATGTTATCGTTCTCCCCGGCCACTACGCCCATCTGGACCGGGAAAAGAACGAATCCGGCTATGTAGGAGCGCAGCTCGGAGTAATTCGCGCCGGCAATGCGTTGATGAACCAGCGGGATAAGATGGCGTTCGTCGATCAGGTTGTCGCCCAGGCCAAGACAGAAACGCCGCCGAACTACGAGGAAATCATTGCGATCAATCGCGGGATGGAGGAAGCGACCGCTGACCGTCAGCAAGAACTGGAGATCGGTCCGAACCGTTGTGCCCTGCATCACGCTTGAATAACCATATCACAATCATTTCAAAACTCAGGAGGTAAGAAAGATGAACAGCAATAAAGTAATCGACGCCAAAGGACTTGCTTGCCCGATGCCAATCGTACGCACCAAGAAAGCGATGGATGAGCTTGCACCGGGAGAGATTTTGGAAGTGCATGCGACAGACAAAGGCTCGAAAAATGACCTGACAGCGTGGGCAAGCTCCACGGGGCATGAATTGTTGAAAAGCGAAGAAGAAGCTAGTGTGTTCAAGTTTTGGATTAAAAAAAGCGAGTAGCCCGAGTGAGACGTTACAAGCTTTCTCATCTCTTGTATCATGGAGGTAACATGGAGATAAATACGAGAGCGGGGAGTTGACGCATTGCTAGATGTCATCCAATTGGGCCCATTTCTAATAAAAATGACAACTATCCTCTACATTGCGGCGGGTTTGCTTGGTTATCTGACGATTTTCTTGTCCCTGAAGAATGAGCCTGCCTTGCGAAAAGAGATCACGGAGATGGTCAGTACGGCAGTGATTGCGTCGCTGTTCATCTGGAAGTTCAGCTACGCCCTTTTTCATCCTCTGAATGTTTGGGAAAATCCTGCCGCCCTGCTCTATTTTTCAGGAGGAGATGCGGGGGTTTGGCTAGCAGTTCTCGCAGCAGGTGCTTACCTGGCTTTCCAGATCAGGAAGCGGCAAATCCCCGTGAATCTGTTTGGAAAGACGCTTATTCTGGGTCTGGTCACGGCCTGGGGAGCCGGTCATCTGCTCTGGGCTGTTGTTTTTCGGCAGGATTGGCTGTATGACGCTGCACAGGCGGGAATCAGCCTGATCTTGTTCCTTTGGCTGACCGCAGGGACTATCCAGCGGAAGAGATGGGTGGCGATTGCAGGCATTATCGGTCTGATCGGCTGGGGGATGCTGAATACCGGAAGCTCTTCCCTCGCCCCAGGCCAAGCGAGCGGAAACGAGACGCTCAAGGTCGGCTTGAATAAAGGAGAGCTTGCCCCTGACTTTCAATTGCGCACACTGGAGAATGAGCGTATTCGGCTGTCGGATCTGAAGGGACAGAAGGTGATCCTCAACCTATGGGCTACCTGGTGTCCGCCGTGTCGGGCCGAGATGCCGGATATGCAGGCTTTTTACGAACAGGAAAAAGACCAGGGCGTAACGATCCTTGCCGTAAACCTGTTTGATACGGAACAGGGTGAGGAGCAGGTAGCCACTTTTCTCAAGGAATACGGCATCACGTTTCCGGTTGTTTTGGACGAGGGCAAGCAAATCTCGCGGCTGTATCAAGCAATCTCAATCCCGACCAGCTACATCATCGATTCCCAGGGCGTGATCCAGTACAAAATGATCGGTCCGCTTACCAAGGAAATGATGGAAAAAATGCTGGCTTCTATCGAATAGGGGGAGTGGAGGATGACACTTCAAGTCGGGGCGATCGTCTTGGCCGCTGGCATGTCGAGGCGCATGGGAGCCGCCAAGCCTTTTTTGGAGTTGAACGGAAAGCCTTTGTTTCGCTATGCAGTGGAGCGGGCAGTCGCAAGCAGCTTGCACCCTGTCGTGTTGATCACAGGGGATCATAGCGAAAGAATGCGTCAGTTGACAAGTGATCTGCCGCAAGTTGAGGTCGTCGACAATCCGGATTACCGAACGGGCATGGCTTCTTCCCTGCGTGTCGGGATTGCGGCAGTAAGGGGGCGCGCCGATGCGGCACTGGTGTTCTTGGCTGACCAGCCTCTCGTACCTGATGCGGTGGTGCAGGAATTAGTCGACACCTATCGCAGCCGCCATGAAGAGGGAGTGCGGATCGTCCGCCCGTTGTACGCCGGGAATGCTGGCCATCCGGTCTTGTTCGCTGCTACTCTTTTTGACGAACTGTCCCAAGTGTCCGGGGATCAAGGCGGCAAGGATGTGGTCAGCAGATACAAGCAGCAGATGGCCGCCGTTTCTTTTGAGCAAGCGGAATGGGGCCTGGATGTCGACACCCCCGAAGAGTACCAGGCTCTCCTTCGCAAGCAATCATAGCTATTTGGCTAAAGGGTGACTGACGTAAGCCGTTCTCCAAAAGGCGGGCAGGAAGAACAGCGGGTAGATCATAAGAGCGAGGTTCGGGATCCACCAGGTCAGATCGAATTCCAACCGGATGGCCCAATAGGAAATGGCCATGAAACCGGAACAAAAGGTGAGAATGAGCGAAAGAAAGGCTGCAGACTTCCATGCTGGAGCCTTTTTTCGATGCAAGTAAATAGCGCCAAGTCCCGAAGCCGAGATCATCATATCGAGAGGAAAGAAGGACCAATTCCAGGCAACCAGGATGGGGTTCGTATAATCAGAGTAGGCGTACTCTACCGGAATAAGGCCCGCTGCGGTGAAACTAAAATACAGGATAAACGCCAAATCTGTGACAAGGAAAAACCAGCGCAAAATACGCATGTCAGGCTGTTTCAAGTTTTGTACTGTCATGAGGAAGCACCTTCTCCACCCATATTCAATCCAATGACTCCAAGGATGATCAGCAGAATAGAGACCGCTTTCCATACGTTCAACGATTCCTGGAATACCAGAAAACCGATTACCGCGATCGCAGCAGTTCCGATGCCGGACCAGATCGCATAGGCGACACTGACGGGAATTTGCTTCAAGGAAAGGTTTAGACTGGAAAACGCCAACAGATAAAAAACGACCATCAGTGTAGAGGGCAAAGCTTTGGTAAACCCTTGAGACAATTTCATCGAAACCGTCCCCGCCACCTCCAGCAGAATGGCAAACATCAAGTACAACCATGCCATTGTTACTCGCTCCTTTCGTCTTCTCTAGTCGTGATGCCATAGAGCAACGTGTCCACCATTGTGTGTATGGCACTGGTGAGTGACTCCGTAGAATGGATTAAAAATGCAGGGTCAAAAATCGCCCCAGAGGCTCCGCGCATGATCTGAATGACAGTCGGCACATGGACAGGGCGCAGCTCGCCGCTAGCAATGCCTTCGTGGATAATGGCCGTCACCGTATCCCATTCTTCCTGCAGCAATCGATCGATCTTTTTCCATTCTTCTGGAGCAAATCGCTTCATTTCGTCCAGCAGGCGGACATCGCCAATATGCAGTCCGCTGGGGAGAATGCAGAGAACCTCTTTTAATTTGCGCACCGAACTCCAGTCCTGATGGTCATAGATCGTTTTCTCCGCTTGCTTCACTTCCTCTATGGCCTCATCGACGATCACACTGATCATCTGCTCCTTGGATTCAAAATGCTCATAGATGGTACGCTTGCTAATCCCTAACAGAGCAGCAAGATCGTTCATCGTAAATTTCAATCCTTTTTTCACGATCAGCTCCAATGCCGCTTGCTGCAGTCTTTTTTTCAAAGGAAATCGTTCCTTCCGTCGCGGTGAAATCGTTTGGTAACAATGGTACTATAATATTATTTTTGGTACCAAAAGAAAAGGGGCAAAAAAAGCTTTGTCCCACCGGAACTCCGATGGAGCAAAGCTTTTGAAATCTCATGCTTTTGGGATCAATGCCTTTTGTTCTTTGGCATGCTCGACGCCGGCAAAGATCAGATGGCGCACATGGTCGTCATCCAGGGAGTAGAAGACAAGCTTGCCTTCTTTGCGGTATTTCGCCAATCCCATGTTGCGCAGCAGACGCAAATGATGAGAGGTGTTTGCGATGGAACTGCCGATGACGGCCGCGATGTCGCAGACGCACAGCTCCTCTTCCAAAGACAGGATATGAATGATCTTGGCGCGGGTATCGTCGGCCAATGCTTTGAAGATTTTCGCCGCGCCTTCGGATTCATGTGCCAAGGGGCGCAAACGATTTACTTTTTCATCATCGAAGCATTGAATTTCACAGACGTCGTCCTTTTGTTTGGACGCCATGGAAAATCACCTCTTATTCATTACACTCAATGTCCTCCTATTATAACACTCAAGCGATAAGTGAAAAGGCAAAAGGGACATTTCCGTGACGTAGTAGTGTCAGCCCACTTTTTCGTGTAAGATGGACATGTTTATACATCGGATCGGTGTTCGACACGGGAGGAGAAAGAGAATGGAAGTACACGGCAAGTGTCCGAAATGCAAATCGCTGAAAATTGATTTCAAGGAATCGATCAACCGCGTTCTATACGTTGCCATTTACGCGTTTGTATTAATGGTGATCGCCTGGATCGGGATTCGCCTGAACGGGACTCCGGTGATTTTTTTGTTCCTCGGTCTGACTGGGGCGTTTTTGCTGTTCATTGTGAGGCTGATCCTGGAAAAGCGAAAAGTGATTCACTGCACCTGTCTGGATTGCGGGACGAAGTGGCAAAAGGGACCCAAGGAATAAAAAGCATAGCGACCGGGCATGGTGGTAGAGACTTTTCTTGTAGAGAAGTCTCTTTTTTATGACAAGAAAAGGCGAAAAAGTTCAAATCTATACTTGAATGATGAGATTGGTTTCACTATTATAATAATTAAATATCCATTTGAATGTCTGGTGCATAAGATGGACCAAGGGAATGGGATTGAGGTGAGCGATGATGTCCAGTTCAGAACATCATGCCCGTGAGCACGATCACGACCATGATCACGCTTCGTGCGGGCTAGGCGATCACAAGGAGCAGGCTGTGCCGTTTGTGGCATCTGCGGCAGCGGCAGTATATCGGATACATGGGATGGATTGCAGTTCTTGCGCCAAATCGCTGGAAAAGCATATGCGAACCTTGGCGGCAGTCAAAGAGGTCAACGTCAATTTTTCTACAGGAAAGATGCATATCGTAGAGGAAGGGCTGGGGAAGGAAGCGGTCATGCAGGAGGTTTCCAAAGCGGGATATTCGGCAAGCCCGCTCGCCAGGCGCACCAGTGCCAAGGAAGCCTCTGCTGATCGTACGGGAACGCAACTGACGATCTTCTCTGGTATTTTATTGTTGCTCGGTATTATTGGTTCTTTTACCAGTGTCCCGGAGGCTGTTACCGTCAGCTTGTGGGCACTGGCGATCGTGGCGGGAGGCTACAAGCCTGCCCGCAGCGCTTTTTACGCGATCAAAAGCGGTTCGTTGGACATGAACGTCCTGATGAGCGCTGCTGCGATCGGAGCCGCGGCAATCGGAGAATGGTTGGAAGGAGCGACCGTCGTCTGGCTGTTTTCCGTCGGCAACATGCTGCAGGCTCGCTCCATCGAAAAAACCAGGGATTCGATCCGCAATCTGATGGATCTGGCGCCGTCCGAAGCCTGGGTGAAAACAGGCGATTCCCTGACTCGTAAGCAAGTGGAGGAAATTCGGGTAGGCGAGATCATCGTCGTCAAGCCGGGCGAAAAAATCCCTCTGGACGGCGAGGTTCTAATCGGGACGTCCAGCGTCAATCAAGCCCCGATTACAGGGGAATCGATTCCGGTCGATAAGACAGCAGGTGATGTGGTCTTTGCCGGTACGGTCAACGAAAGCGGAGCATTGGAAGTGAAGGTGACGCATCTCGTCGAGGATACGGCGATTTCCCGCATCATACATCTAGTCGAAGAGGCACAGGAGAAAAAGGCGCCGACCCAAGCCTTTGTCGATAAATTTGCCGAGATTTACACCCCGATTGTTCTGGTACTGGCTTTGTTGGTCATCGTCTTTCCGCCGCTCTTTTCCTTCGGCACATGGGGAGAATGGTTTTACAAGGGATTGGAGCTGCTAGTTGTCGCGTGTCCATGCGCACTGGTCATCTCTACACCGGTAGCGATTGTATCTGCGATTGGCAATGCAGCGCGCCATGGGGTATTGATCAAGGGCGGGGCGTTCTTGGAAAAAGCGGGTGCCATCCAGGCCATCGCTTTTGACAAGACGGGTACATTGACGGAAGGCAAACCCGAGGTCAAAGAAGTGCTGACCGCTGCCGGGGAATCCGAGGAGCAATTGCTGCGGATCGCCCGAACTGTGGAAGAACAAGCGAAGCATCCGATCGCGCAGGCGATTGTCACCTATGCGCAGAAGCGAGGTTTTTCTCCGCTCGCCGGAAACGATTATCGGGCTATCGTCGGCAAAGGAGCCGAAGCCGTGATTGCAGGCGAGACCTACTACGTTGGAAAACCTGCGCTGTTTGAAGAACTGGGCGTCTCTATTGCGGAATGGGGCGACTCGATCAAGAAGCTGCAGGAAGAGGGGCATTCCTTGATCGTCGTAGGCACGGCCAAGCGGATCATCGGCTTGGTCGCAGTCGCAGATACCATCCGGGAGATTACGGTACGTGCGATCCAGCGGCTGAAAGCGGACGGGATTCGTGAGATTGTGATGTTGACTGGCGATAACGCTGGTACCGCACGCAGAGTGGCAGAACAGACTGGAGTGAGCCGCTACCAGGCTGAGCTGTTGCCCGAGCAGAAGGTGGAGGCTGTCCGAAACATGCAGCAAAAAGGTCAGGTCGTCGCAATGGTAGGGGACGGCATGAATGATGCTCCTGCTTTGGCGACGGCAGATCTGGGGATTGCGATGGGAGGAGCCGGGACCGATACGGCGATGGAGACGGCCGACATCGTGTTGATGGCAGACAATCTGGAAAAATTGCCGCATACGGTGAAGCTGAGCCGAAAAGCACTGCGAATCATCAAGCAAAACATCTGGTTCTCGATTATCATCAAGCTGGCGGCGCTGATTCTGATCTTCCCTGGCTGGCTGACCTTGTGGCTGGCTGTCGTCAGTGACACCGGAGCCGCTCTCATCGTGATCTTGAACAGCATGAGGCTTTTGAAGTTCAAGGAGTCCTGAGATTTTTTCCTTGTGCTGCACTTACTTTTTATGGTATTCTATGTTCATTCTAATGCGAAGGGATGACCTAAAACGCCAATGATCATCTAATGCCGATTCCAAGAAAGCAGTCGAATAAGACCTTGCGATTTTCTGGATAGGATTAGTATGCATATTGGCAAATAGAAGGTAGCTCCCACCCGTATTAGGGGGATTTTTGTCTTCTTTTTTGTGAAAATATGTAAACCTCCTGTCCAGAAGCGTAGGGATGAGGAGGTTTTTTTATGTCAAGTTTACTGCGAAATCGTTACGTGCGATCGATTTTGTTATCCGGTTTGTTTTTGCAAATCGGAATATGGGTGCGCAACTTTGCGATCCTGCTTTTTATTATGGAGCGCACCGGAGGCGACGCGTTTGCCGTCTCCATGATTTCGGTAGCAGAGTATGCCCCGATCTTTTTATTTTCTTTTTTGGCAGGAACTTTTGCCGACCGGTGGCGGCCCAAGCGGACAATGGTCTGGTGTGATGTGCTGAGTGCTGCGTCCGTTCTTGCTGTACTGGTGACATTTGTTTTTGGCACGTGGAAAGCCGTCTTTTTTGCGACACTGATTTCCGCGATTCTCTCCCAATTTTCACAGCCGTCCGGCATGAAGCTGTTCAAGCTGCATGTGCCAGCTGAGCAGCTGCAAGCGGGCATGTCCGCTTATCAGACCTTGTTCGCACTCTTTATGGTCTTGGGGCCGATTATGGGGACGTTTGTGTTTCAGAGCTTCGGATTGGAAGTGGCGATGGCAATTACCGCAGTGGCTTTTCTCTGTTCAGCGGCGGTCCTGTATTCCTTACCGCCTGATCCGATGCCGGAGAAAAACGCAGAGAAGTCACAGCTTCTGCAAGAGATGGCCAGCGGTCTTCGCTATATGAAGACGAACCGGGTACTGAGCATCCTCGGCTTCTGCTTTGCCGCGGCAGGTCTGGGCCTGGGAATGATTCAACCGCTTGGTATTTTTGTGGTTACCGAACGACTGGGTCTCCCGAAGGAAAGTCTGCAATGGCTGCTGACTGTCCAAGGTGTCGGGATGATCGTCGGCGGGGGATTGGCGATGACCTTTGCCAAGAAAGTCGCGCCACAAAGACTGTTGATGATCGGGTTGTTGGGCAATGCCGTTGCGTTCAGCGTGATGGGAATCTCCACGATGCAGTGGCTGACGCTGTCGATCTGTCTGCTCGGAGGACTTTTGCTGCCATGTATTCATATCGGGATCAACACGCTGATCATGAAGCATACGGAGAGCGCCTTTATCGGTCGTGTAAACGGTATTTTGACGCCGTTGTTCACCGGATCGATGGTGATCACGATGAGTGCGGCGGGGGTATTGAAGGAGCATTTTTCCCTGATGACAATTTATCAAGGATCTGCGATTCTGTTTGTCATCGGCATGCTGGTTATCCTGCCGTTGGTTCGGATGCCGCAAGAACCGCTGGTGCGAAGCCAGGAAGAAAGACAAGTTGCCCCGGAGTAATATCTCCGGGGTTTTTTTGTGCTCCAAGAAGACAAACCATAAATTTGAATGTTGAGAAAATACCGTTAATTCCTTAACGTTCTTATATATTCTGGTGTGAGATAATTCCCTTGAATATGTTGGAAGTGAAACCAGGAGGGGATTGTCATGGATTTTCGCTTTACAGAAGAGCAGCAAAGCGTGATTGATCTGTGCAAGGAACTGGCAAAAGACTTTCGTACAAGGGCTGCAGAGCATGATCGCGATCGCTCTGCACCAGAAGAGAATTACGCGATCCTGCGGGAGAAAGGATTGTTCGGGATCGCGATTCCCAAAGAATACGGCGGGTTGGGCATCGGCTTTTTGGGGTATTCGGCAGCGATCGCCGAGCTGGCGCAAGGCTGTGCGGCTACGGCCAACTCTTTTAACATGCATGCCAATGCCACCGGGGCGATTCTCCAACACCCGGATATCTCCGAGCAGGTCAAGCAGCGCGTAGTCGCCCTTGCCTTGCAAGAAGGGAAGCTGTTCTGTACATCCGTATCCGAGCCATCCTCCTCCAGTTTGCTGGCAACCTCGTATACCCCGTCCCTTGCAGCCGTCAAGGTGGAGGGAGGCTTCCGCTTGTATGGAAAAAAAGCGTTTTGTTCCATGGTGGAATCCAGCGATTACGTCTATCTGTATGCGCATCCCAAGGGAGATCCCAATCCGCAAGCGAGCATCGGCTTTTTGGTGCCGATCGATCGATGCACGGCAGAAGGCGTCACGGTTCACGACGTCTGGAACACATTAGGGATGCGGGCTACTCGCAGCAATACCGTAGAGTACAATGGAACTTTTGTGCCGGATGAACTCGTCCTCCACCAAACAGATGAATTCCTGAACGACTTTATCATTCGGGGGGCGAACTGGTCCTTCGGCGGGTTTGCCGCTGTCTACCTAGGCGTAGGGCTAGGGATCCTGAACTACGCAAGCGAGCTGCTGACCGCGAAAAAACCAAAGGGCTTTGCACAATCACAAGCCTTTCACCCGGATAGCCGCCGCAGGATCGGAGAAATGGCTGCCGAGCTGAACGGCGCGTACTGGGCGATGATGCACGCAGCTTGGCATAGCGATACGTATGGTCCGAGTGTCCAGACCTTCTTCCATCTGGTAAGGGCAAAGCATATGATCGCCGCGGCTACCTCCAATGCAGCCCGGTCGGCCTCCATCGCCAACGGTGCGCATGGGATGATGAAGGAATATCACCTGGAGCGGATGGTGCGCGATGCCGCGACAGCTCCGATCATGCCTCCGAACATCGATGCCTGCGCAGACCAGATCGGCTTGCTGACGATGGGACTGAATCCGGCAGAAGCATGTCCGCCATTGCAGGTAAGCGAGCCGTTGTTTACGCCGGAAGTTAAGGAAGAGGTGCGATAAGATGGCACATACAGGACGTTTGCAGGGGAAAGTGGCGATCATCACGGGCGCAGGCAGCGGAATCGGCAGGGCGACGGCGGAGCGGTTCGCGCAGGAAGGAGCTTTGCTCGTTTTGAATGACCTCGATGAAGCAAGACTTCAGGCTGTCATCCAGTCAACCCCCGATCCCGATCAACATACGTATGTCATCGGTGACATTTCACTCGAGGAGACGGCGATTCTGCTATCGGAAGCCGCTATCCAACGCCATGACCGGATCGACGTGCTCGTCAACAACACAGGAATTCACTATATCCAGGATATTACGGATATTTCCGCCGAAGAGTTTGACCGGTGTATCGGCATCAATTTGAAAAGCATGTTCCTCTGCTGCAAAGCGGTCATTCCGCAGATGCAAAAACAGCGGAGCGGGTCGATCATTAACCTGGGCTCCATCTCCTCGTTTGTCGGACAGGAGATGCTGGGACGAAGCACGGTTCTGTACAATATCACGAAAGCCGGTGCCCTGCAGCTGACCAAGTCCTTGGCGACACGCTACGCCGCAGAAGGCATCCGCGTCAATGCCATCTGTCCGGGTGGCACGCGTACCAACCAGATCACGGAGGAGCATACGCAAAACGCCGTAACCATGGACCAATTCTGGCAGTTTGCTGGTGACTCTCATCCGATGGGACGTTACGGGGAACCGGCTGAGATTGCCAATGGCATTCTGTTCCTCGCTTCGGATGAAGCTTCCTTTATGACTGGCGCGCCACTGATCATCGACGGCGGGTATTTGGCGAGGTAGATGAATAGGCAGATAAACGCATAACCCAGCGGATGTCGCTGGGTTTTTTACGTAAAAGATAAGAATACGTTTTCGGAGTGTTGACATACATATCTATCGATATATAATGTACGATATAAAACGAGTGATATTTAATTAATGTTCGATTAGAGGAGAGAGCAAATGGCACCAAAAACAAAGTTTACGAAAGAACAGATCATTGATGCGGCGTTCGAAATTGCGAGGACGGAAGGAGTCGATTCCATTACTATCCGCAAGGTAGCGGAGAAGCTAGGGAGCTCGATTGCCCCGATTTATGTGAATTTCAAAGAGGTTGGCGAGCTAGTCGAAGAGGTGTACAAGAAGACCTTCGAGGTCAGCAGACAGATTTTGATGGAGCAAAACTCGGGGCATCCGTTCCACGATATCGGGGTGGCCAGCATCCGGTTTGCAAGGGAGTATCCGGTATTGTTTCGCGATCTTGTGATGAAGAAGAACGATCAAGCGAAGCACGATGAGGAAGAGACGCAAGGCTTCATCAAGATGATGAGAATGGACCCCGATCTTAACGGATTGTCTGATGATGAACTGCTGGCGATTTTGCTAAAGATGAAGATTTTTCAGGTCGGGATGAGCGTGATGGTGGCAAATGAATTGCTGCCGGGAGATTTTTCGGAAGAACAGATGATTCAGCTGATGAGCAGCGCGGCTGAAGATGTAATCAGCGCAGCGAAGCGTCGTGCAGAACGACAATAATCAAGAGGAGAATGTAAAAATGTCAGCGGCAAGACGAAAGTCCAGTCTAATCTTGTTCATTGTGGTGGTGTTGGCGAGCGGTTGGATTGGCGTGTTGGTAGATTCGAAGCTCCCGGAGCAGCCGGCTGAGAATTCATTAGGAATGGGTTTGTGGCTAGTATTGCCGATTATCGCGATGCTCGTTCTGCGGCTTGTGAATCGAGATTGGAAGGATATTGGCGTTCTGCCGAATTTCAAAGGGAATATGAAGTGGTATGGTGCAGCGATTGCGATCTATCCGGTTATGACTGTTATCATGGTCGGTCTTGCCTTGCTGTTTCATCACGCTAGTATTTCTGACGTTGAACTTAACTCAATCCTATCCCTTATGGGTGTTTCGATCGCAGGTAACTTTATGAAGAACATCTTTGAAGAGTTTGCTTGGCGCGGGTATTTGACTCCGAAACTGATAGAGCTGAAGCTGAATGACTGGATGCTCTATCTCGTATCCGGGCTTGTGTGGGCGCTGTGGCATGCTGCGTATTATATGGTGTTCCTGCCGGACTCTTACTTCGAGACGACTCCGAGAATGGGCTTTCTCCTCATAGGCTGTGTGTTAATGGTAGCGTGGTCGGTTATGTACGTTGAAATGTATCGGCTAACGAAATCTGTATGGCCCTGTGTGTTGATGCATGCTTTGGAAGATGGAGTGCCTACTTTGTTGTTGTCGGTAGCAGGGGTCATTACAGTAACGAAAACAGGCGAACTTTGGCTTAGCCCGACCACTGGCATCATTACGACGATTCTGTTCGTCGGATTCGGATTGTGGCTCAGGTCGATCAGAAAGAAGAAGGAGCAGAAAGTTACAATGTAGAGGGAAACAACGAAAAAAGCTCCCAATGAGGGGGCTTTTTGACAGTACGCTTGTTTCAGTTTTCGTAATAAACGGGTAATGTAATCGTAAAAGTAGTCCCTCTGTTTAGTTCGGATTCCACTTCGATTGAGCCTTTCATATTCCTGATGATGCTATATGAAACGGATAGGCCCACTCCCGTACCCTTATCTTTGGTTGAATAAAAGGGGGTGCCGATACGTTTAACCTGCTGTTGCGTCATTCCAACGCCATTATCAATGATTTCAATGACATGAATGGATTTCTTATTATAGGCGCGAATCGTGAGAATTCCCTTGGAGCCCATAGCTTCGACGCCGTTTTTGATAATATTGAGAAGTACCTGCTTGATTTCGCCTCTTTTCCCTTTGGTATAAAGCGAATCTTCTATGTATGAATAGATTTCGATATTGTGGACATTTGTGAATGAGGTAATAAGGTCGATTGTACTTTTGATTTCATTCGATAAATTCACGGGCTCGTTTTGGGGGCTGACAGGTCGGGCCAGGGACAAATATTCATTGATGATCGCTTCTGTCCGATCTAATTCATCCAGGGATATCTTGATATAGTATTTTTGGGTAGGATTCAGGTTGCTGTCTTCTTTCAATAATTGCATAAACCCTTTGATAGAAGTCATCGGATTTCTAACCTCATGGGCAATCGAGGCAGCTAACTGGCTGACGACATTTAATCTTTCGGTTCTTTCCAATTCTTCTTTCAGAGCGAATTGCTTATTAATGTTCTCAATCATAAATACAATAATAACGAGCGTAACAAAAGTAAGAATGGAGAAAGCAAGCATAAAAGGAAGTTGATCGATTTGGTCCATCATGACGAGCGTGATCCCTCGTGTGCATGCTATCGCCCAGTAAAAGCCACTGATCATTACGACCTTTGTTTTCATGTGCAAGCTGTCAAATTTTCGCTGAATGAGAATGAGGAGTACTGTCGCGATGATGTAATTGACTAGCGTTACATAGAAGCCTCCCCCACCCGACACATATCGGTATAACAGCATCACGATAATGGTGAGCAAGCCCGGCTGTATGCCTCCATATAAAAAAGCGATGACAATGGGGATGACTCTGAAGTCGTAAATAAACCCTTCATGATACTCGATCGGGTTCGACATGGTTAGGATCAACGTGATGAGGACGATGAACAAAAACTTTGAGCGGAGTAATCGACGAACCCGATTATCTTCCTTGAGAAAGTTTTGGTAAATGGTAATAGGGAAAAGCATGAGTAAAAAATGATAGAGAATCTCCTTGGAAAAATACAGCATAGCATGTTCCTTCCTTAAAAAAGTAAGAACCATTCTGTGTTGATTTTTCAGTATTATCCTTATTTTCAAATAGTTGATCTATTGTGTATTATAACACTTTCAAAGAGTAGTAGGAATATAATGCCCCTCTTCCCATTTTATCGCCGCTTGGGGAATAGTAAGCAGTAGGGGGAGTCGGGGATTGAGTAAGGATGGCTGCCCGATATGTTTTGGATGAGGTGAAGCAAGAGCATGACACAGGATATGTGGTCAAAAGAACATCAATCAGTGGAGGCCTGTTTGACCGAAGCCGTACATCACTGTCGTCCCTTTGCCCAGGAAGGGAAACCCGCTTCCTATATTCCGGCGTTGGCGAATGCGAATGCTTCGGATCTAGGAATTTGTCTCATGGGATGCGATGGCAGAATCGTCCATGCAGGTCAGTGGGAGAAGCCCTTCACGATGCAAAGCGTTTCAAAAGTCATCAGCTTCATGCTTGCTTGCATAAGCCAGGGTATTTCTCGCGTGATGGAAATGGTAGATGTCGAACCAACGGGCGATGCCTTTAATTCCATCATCCGTTTGGAATCCAGCCAGCCGGGGAAACCCTTTAATCCCATGATCAATGCGGGAGCGATCAGCATCTCTTCCATGCTTCCCGGCAGGAGGCCGGAGGATAAAGTGGAGTCTCTTCTGCAGTTTTACGAAAGTTTGACTGGGAAACGCCCGCGTATCAACGAAGAAGTTTTTTCTTCGGAATGGGAAACAGCGAATCGCAATCGCGCTATCGCCCATTATCTGAAGGATACGGGGTATTTGCAGACAGAAGTCGAGGAAGCGCTTGAGGTATATCTGAAGCAGTGTTCCATTGAAGTAAATACGGCTGACCTCGCCCGCATCGGTATCATTTTATCCCGGGACGGGTATGATCCGATTCAGAGGAAAGCTCTATTTTCCAAGCAAATTGCCAAAATCTCGAAGGCACTGATGCTCACCTGTGGCATGTACAACGCTTCGGGGAAGATGGCAGCTTTTATCGGCATACCGGCAAAAAGCGGTGTTTCTGGCGGCATTCTCGCTACGGTTCCTCCGCGGGTAGGAAAAAACGCATCTTTTCCGTTCTCAGACGGCTGCGGAATCGGGATTTTTGCCCCTGCCATCGATCAAGCGGGTAACAGCGTAGCGGGAATCAAGTTATTGGAATGGGTGGCCAATGAGTGGGACTTGAGTGTTTTCTAAGGCTGAGGGAAAAAGGTTTGCCTCGGCACCATTTCTAAGGCAAACTTTATTCTATGGCAAATCTTAACGTTTATGGTCATAAGACGAAGATGTTGTACGTGAGGAGGGAATCGTCCTGGACTTGAATCTGCAACAAATCAGCAAGCTGCTGGAGGTTGTCTTTGAGAACGCCCATGAGCCGATGGTTGTGACGGACAAGGAAGGGAATATTCTCTTGTTCAATCGCAGCTATCGGGAGTTCCTTGGCATTCAGGAAAATGTGATCGGCAAGCCTGTGACAGAGGTTATTGAAAATACGCGTATGCACATCGTCGGTCGGGAGGGCGTTCCTGAAATTGCGGATATCCAGCAGATCAAAGGGCAAAAGATGATTGCCCATCGGATCCCGATTATGGATGAGGGGCAAGTCATTGCCGTTCTGGGGACGGTGCTGTTCCAGGATGTGAAGGAACTGGCTTCGTTGGCAGCGATGGTCGGACAGTTGAAGGATGAACTGACTTATTATAAGAAAGAGCTGCGCCGCAGGCTGGGAGCCACGTATCATTTTGATCAGATCGTCGGCTACAGCCAGAAGATGAAAGAGCTGAAGAAATTCTCGCAAAAGGTGGCAAAAAGCGATTCCACGGTGCTGATCACAG
The DNA here is from genome assembly GCA_035645495.1 of Brevibacillus sp. Classification (GTDB taxonomy): domain Bacteria; phylum Bacillota; class Bacilli; order Brevibacillales; family Brevibacillaceae; genus Brevibacillus. The sequence goes on from DASQMM010000377.1 coordinate 19,667, forward strand.
GGGAGAGCGGGACGGGAAAAGAATTGTTTGCCCATGCGATTCACGCGGAGAGCAAGCGGAAGATGGGTCCGTTTATCCGGGTCAACTGTGCGGCCATTCCCGATTCACTGTTGGAGTCTGAATTATTTGGCTATGAGGAAGGCGCGTTTACAGGAGCGGCCCGGCGAGGGAAGAAGGGGAAGTTCGAACTGGCGGATCACGGCACGATTCTGCTCGATGAGATCGGGGACATGCCTCTGCCGCTGCAAGCCAAGCTGCTGCGTGTCCTGCAGGAAAAAGAAGTGGAACGCGTCGGTGCTGTACGTTCGACACCGATCGATGTCCGTGTGATCGCGTCGACCAACCAGGATCTTCCGGCTCTCATCAAAGACGGAAGATTCCGCGCAGACCTCTATTATCGGCTCAACGTGGTTTCGCTTGAGATTCCTCCATTGCGGGAGAGGCTGGAGGATCTGCCCGAGCTGGTCTCCAATCTGCTTAACCGACTGATGGAATCGACAGGCATCAGCGTCAAATCGATTGATGATGAAGCATGGAGTGTCTTTCGCAGCTACTCCTGGCCCGGCAATGTGCGGGAGTTGAATAATGTTCTGGAGCGGGCGCTGCATCTGCTCGAAGGAGATCAACTGAAAAAAGAACATCTCTGGCTGCCAGCGTCTGTGGAGGCGTTGCCGTCTCGACCCTTGAAATCGTTGAAAGAGACGTTGGAGCAAGCGGAGCGAGAAGCCTTGCTACTGGCAATGCGGGCAGCAGAGGGCAATAAGCAGGAGGCTGCGAAGCTGTTAAAGATCAGCAAATCATCGTTTTATGAGAAATGGGAAAAGCATGGCTTAACTTCAACGTAAAGAAAACCCCTTCTGAGTTCAGTACAGAAGGGGTATTTTGTGCATTCCAGATTCTTGGAACGCAAAAGGAGCCAGCGATAATACGGGGATACCTCCTATTTTCCGGATTCCCGGAAAGAAAATTCCATGATTGTGGAAATTTGCTACAAGTGGATTGTGCAATGTTGAAGAAATGCCTGATGGAAAGGGGTTTTCCGTAAACTCGAAGTCATTGGCACAATCCTTGCTTTTAGAAACTGGCATGAAAGCGGTTTCTTTTTATTTGAGGATGGAGGGAGGAGAGTTCACGCTTTTTACAAACGACTCGTCTGCCATATAAAAGACAAGCGGACCTCCATGGATGGAGTGGTCCCGATGAAAGGGGCATTTTATGTTTATTGAGGTATTTTCGATTCTTCTTGCTCTGGGCTTATTGATGTTTTTTGCCTACAGGGGCTACCCGGTTATTATTTTCGCACCGATTTTTACCTTGCTTGCTGTGATGATGTCCGACATTGCGTTGCTGCCAAGCTACACGGAGACCTTCATGGTGAACGCAGCCAATTACGTAAAGTCCTTTTTCCCTATCTTTTTATTGGGTGCTGTGTTTGGAAAAGTCATGGAAATGAGTGGAGCAGCAGCGTCGATTGCCCATCATATCGTCAAGGCCTTGGGTTCCAATCGTGCCATTCTCGCTGTCGTGCTGGCCTGTTCGATCTTAACGTATGGCGGAGTTTCTTTGTTCGTAGTGGCTTTTGCTGTCTACCCATTCGCGGCGGCTATTTTCCGTGAAGCCAATATCCCCAAACGTTTGATTCCAGGGGCCATTGCGCTTGGCGCTTTCACCTTTACGATGCACGCCTTGCCGGGAACTCCACAAATTCAAAACATCATCCCTACTGCCTATTTCGGAACGGATGCGTATGCAGCGCCGATTATCGGGATTATTGGTACCATCATGATCTTTGCTGCTGGGATGCTCTGGTTGGAGCGGCGCCGCAAACAGGCGGCTGCGAATGGAGAAGGATATGGAGAAGGGCATATCAATGAGCCAGAAATACAATCCAATCAGCATCAGTCTTATATAAGCATCTGGTTGGCAATCCTGCCTTTGGCTATCGTGTTGGTCGGGAACTATCTGTTTAGCAGAGGCATGTTCTCCGTAGAAGGCTGGTATGAGGCAACCATGTTGAAGGAAACCTTCAATATCGCCAATGTAAAAACCGTTAGCTCCACTTGGGCGCTGATTCTTGCCTTGAGCTTGGGAATTATCGCGGCGTTGCTGATCAATGCCAATTCATTGAAAAACAAATTGGCTGGAGGGCTGTCTACTGCGGCCTCCGGAGCTTTGCTGGCGATCTTCAATACAGCATCCGAGGTTGGTTTTGGAAATGTCGTCAAAACGTTGCCTGGCTTTACCATTATTAAAGAATGGATCGTGGGTGCGAGCAGTAACCCATTGGTTTCAGAAGCGATCGCTGTCAATGTGCTTGCCGGTATTACAGGATCGGCTTCAGGTGGTTTATCCATTGCATTGGAAGTCATGGGCAAGCAATACCTGGAAATGGCCAATGCCATAGGCTTGAGTCCTGAATTGCTGCACCGAATCGCTTCGATGGCGTCAGGCGGTATGGATACGTTGCCGCATAATGGAGCGGTTATTACGCTCTTGGCAATTACAGGTCTTACCCATCGCTCTTCTTATAAAGATATATTCGCGATTACGGTGGTGGCTACGGTGGTAGTCTTTATCCTGGCATTTGGAGCCTCCTTGTTTATTTAACAGTCAGCTGGCTATCGTTGCATAATGAGAGGAGATCAGAAATGGAAAAACAATTGAACCAAAAAGTCGCTGTCATCACAGGGGCTGCCAGTGGAATTGGATTGGAGATAGCGCGGACGTTTGCCAAGGAAGGCGCTAAAGTCATGATTCTTGATCTGAATGAGGCAGCGGCAAAAACGGCTGCTGAACAGTTGCAGCTGGAAGGTCATGAAGCGAGCAGTATGGGATGTGATGTGACTTCCGAAGATCAGGTACTAGCGAGCATACAGAAGACAGTAGATACCTACGGAAGATTGGATATTTTGGTCAACAACGCAGGATTGCAGCATGTCTCGCCAATTGAAGATTTTCCGACGGCCAAGTTTGAGCAGATGCTCGCGATTATGTTGACCGCTCCTTTTATCGCGATCAAGCATGTCTTTCCGATTATGAAGCAGCAGGGCGGCGGACGTATCTTGAATATGGCGTCCATCAACGGTTTGATCGGCTTTGCCGGAAAAGCGGCTTATAATAGCGCCAAGCATGGTGTCATCGGGTTGACGAAAGTAGCTGCATTGGAAGGAGCTGCTTCGGGGATTACGGTAAATGCGATTTGTCCCGGTTATGTGAATACGCCGCTGGTTCAGAACCAGATGGCGGATCTGGCGAAGACGCGTAACGTCCCGCTGGAGAAAGTACTGGAAGAGGTGTTGTATCCGCTTGTACCGCAGAAGCGTCTGCTCGGCGTGGAGGAAGTGGCAAATTATGCTGCATTTCTGGCCAGTGATAAGGCGCAAGGTGTGACTGGTCAAGCGATTGTGATCGACGGAGGCTACACAGCGCAGTAGAATCGCCACGAGAGGACAGGGAGGGCCCAAGGAAAACGGGCTTCTCCCTGTTTGTCTACTTGTATTAAAAAAAGCTCTTGTTTTTGAATTTCAGATGTGTTAGAGTATTCCTTGTCGCCAACGAGCGACGAACCAAATACGAGAAAAGATACCTAAAAAAAGATCTTGACTCGAACGTGCCGGACGTGATAGAGTAATAAACGTTCGACAAAAAATGCTCTTTGAAAACTGAACAGCGAAAGCGTTGATGAGTCTATCATTATTGATTTGCCAGCTTTGAACCAGAAACAAACTTTATTGGAGAGTTTGATCCTGGCTCAGGACGAACGCTGGCGGCGTGCCTAATACATGCAAGTCGAGCGAGGGTCTTCGGACCCTAGCGGCGGACGGGTGAGTAACACGTA
>DASQMM010000378.1:0-8028 GCA_035645495.1 Brevibacillus sp.
TGCTCAGCGCATTGACTGCCCGTAAATATATGACGGCAGAGGAAGCTGAGATCACTGTAGTAAACCGTTTTCCATCCCACCAAATCATCACGGAATTGCACCGATTGGCAGCAGGCAACCTGGCTGAAAAGGCTGTCGCCCTGCCACTGGAAAAATTGCTGCGCGGCAAAGATGTCAACCTGATGATCGATACCGTAGAAAACATCGGTCTGGATTCCAAACGCGTAACATTAGCTAGCGGCGAGACGTTGAAATACGATGCGCTTGTCGTGGCTTTGGGCAGTGAAACTGCATTTTTCGGTATTCCAGGTCTGCAGGAATACAGCTTTACACTCAAATCTGTGGATGAAGCCAACAAGCTGCGTGCACATGTAGAAGAACGCATCGTCGCATACAGCCAAAGCAAGAACAAAGCAGACGCGACCTTTGTTGTCGGCGGCGGCGGTCTGACAGGGATCGAGCTTGTCGGAGAATTCGCGGACATGCTGCCAGGTCTTTGCGAGAAAAACGGCGTAGATTACAGCGACATCAGCCTCTACTGCGTAGAAGCGGGTCCTTCCATTCTCGCCGGATTTGCTCCTGAGCTGGTAGAACGCGCGAAAACAAGTTTGGAAAAACGCGGCGTTCAATTCCTGACAGGTGTGGCCGTTACCGAGATGAAAGAAACGACGGTCTTCCTGAAGGACGGCAGCAGCATTGAAACGAAAACAATGGTATGGACGGGTGGAGTTCAAGGGAACAGCGTCGTAGCCAACAGCGGTCTGGAAGTAAATCGCGGGCGTGCTACGGTAAATGAATTCTTGCAATCTACATCCCACCCAGAAGTATTCCTTGCAGGGGACAGTGCCGTGGTTATGGGACCAGAAGGACGTCCATATCCTCCGACTGCCCAACTGGCTTGGCAAATGGGAGAAGTGGTCGGACACAACCTCTTCGCTTCCTTCAAAGGATCGAAAATGCAAGTCTTCACACCTGTTTTCTCCGGTACGCTGGGAAGCCTGGGACGCAAGGATGCGATCGGGACCATCGGCGCGAGCCAAATCAAGCTGAAAGGTGCCCCTGCTTCCTTTATGAAAGAAGCCAGCAACGTGCGCTACCTGGCACACATCAATGGCCTGTTTTCGATCGCTTATTAATGGGAAACACAAAACCCGGGAAACTTTCTCCCGGGTTTTTCCATTTGACTAGCCATTGCCGCTTGGATCCTCGACTACATGTGGAGATTGGGCCATTTTTTTCCCTTTCATTTCATCCCCGAACTGATCCAGATGACTCGGCTTGGCAGCGGGATGATTGTTGCGTCGCTCCGATTTATCCGTCTTTCCTCTTCCTGCCATTCATGATCACCTCCTCGCATTACTCGCTTTCTATTCTGCGCGAAGAACCATCCGCTCATGTAAACGCGAACTGAACAAGATAGCCCAATTATGAAAAAAACGCCGACAAGGATTGTCAGGCGGTGAACGATCCGTTATAATGTCCTCTATGAAGAAACAACTGTTTTTCTCAGGAGGACACATCGAGTGAAACGGGAAGAAAAATTCTATCTGATACGATCTGACATTCTGCCGGAGTCAATCGCCAAAACCATTGAAGCGAAAAAAATGCTGGAATCCGGCGAAGTGGACACGGTCAACGACGCGGTAGAACGCGTAGGGCTCAGCAGAAGCGCCTTTTACAAGTACAAGGATGGCATTTTTCCCTTTAATGCCATGATGAGCGAAAAGATCATGACGATTACCTTTTCGCTGGATCACTTGTCAGGCTATTTGTCCAGGGTCCTGACGTATGTAGCGGATCAGGGCGGGAATGTGCTTTCGATCAATCAGACGATTCCCCTGCAAGGGATTGCCAATGTCTCGATGTCTGTTGATATGGCGCATTTGCGTGTATCAAGTACGGAATTTTTGGATGGTCTGCAATTAATACCCGGCGTACGCAAAGCGATGATCGTCGGTAGAGGGTAGATTGGATGGGAGGAAGAGAGATGGAGAAGCAGGTTGTAAAAGTAGGATTGATGGGCTTCGGAACAGTAGGAACTGGTGTCGTGCGCATCATCTCGGCACATCAGGAGGATTTGCAAAAACAGACAGGGCTTGGCATCGAGATCAAAAAGGTGCTGGTACAGGACGCAGAAAAAGCCCGCCACATCCGTTCCATGGAAAATAAGCTGACAACCGATCCGGCTGAATTGCTGGAAGATCCAGACATAGATGTGATTGTTGAAGTGATTGGCGGCATCTCGCCAGCAAAAGAGTACATCCTGGGGGCCCTGGAGCGCGGCAAGCACGTCGTGACTGCCAACAAGGACCTGATGGCGCTGCACGGCGCAGAGATTTTGAACAAGGCGCAGGAAAAAGGCTGTGACGTGTTCTACGAGGCGAGCGTGGCAGGCGGCATTCCGATTCTACGTGCTCTGGTCGAGGGCTTCTCATCCGACCGCATCACCAAGATGATGGGGATCGTCAACGGAACGACGAACTACATTTTGACCAAAATGAGCCAGGAAGGCGCGGATTACGCAGAGGTGCTGAAAGAAGCGCAAGCCCTGGGCTATGCCGAGGCGGACCCGACCTCGGACGTGGAAGGATTCGATGCCGCACGCAAAATGGCGATCCTGGCAACGCTCGGCTTCCGTGTTCCGATGAAGCTGGAAGATGTCGATGTCAAAGGAATTAGTGCGGTAAGCCGGGAAGATATCGCCTACGGCAAGCAGTTGGGCTACGAAGTGAAGCTTCTGGGACTGGCCCGCCGCGATGGCGAAGCGGTAGAGGTAAGCGTGCAGCCGACCATGGTGCCGAAATCTCATCCACTCGCTTCTGTCAATGGAGTGTTCAATGCCGTCTACGTGCACGGGGAAGCTGTCGGAGAGACCATGTTCTACGGTCCAGGCGCAGGTGAGATGCCAACCGCTACCGCAGTCGTATCCGACCTGGTGACTGTCGTGAAAAACATGAAAATGGGCGTCAACGGCCGCGGGATGGTCGCTCCGTACAAGGAGAAAATTCTGAAAGACGACAGCCAGAAGCTGTCCAAATACTTCTTGCGTATCGTCGTTGCTGACAAGCGCGGCGTGCTGGCGAAAATTACCCAGATGCTGGCGGACAAGAACATTTCGCTGGAGCAAGTTATCCAACAGCCGTACAACAACGGCTCGCAAGCAGAGATCATCATGATTACCCATCTATCCTCCAAGAGTGACATGAGCAACGTCATTGCAGATATGGAGGAAATGGAGATTATTACGGAAGTAAAAAGCTGCTACCGTGTGGAAGGTGGAGACCAACAATGAGTACAGATCGTCAATCCGGCATCATCGCCCGCTACCGGGAATTTCTCCCGGTCACCGAAAAAACACCGTTAGTAAGCTTGCATGAAGGGACTACACCGCTCATTCACGCAGCCAATCTATCCAAGCAATTGGGTGTGGAACTGTACGTCAAGTACGAAGGCTTGAACCCGACCGGTTCGTTCAAAGACCGCGGCATGGTAATGGCAGTAGCCAAAGCGGTGGAGGAAGGCAGCACGACAATTATGTGTGCGTCTACAGGGAACACTTCTGCTGCTGCTGCCGCTTATGCCGCACGCTGCGGATTGCGCTGCATCGTCTTGATCCCGAGCGGCAACATTGCATTGGGCAAGCTGGCGCAGGCGATTGCTTACGGCGCGGAAGTCATTGCAATCGACGGCAACTTTGATGAAGCCCTGAATATCGTGCGAGAAATTACAGCAAAAGAACCGATTACTTTGGTCAACTCGGTCAATCCGTACCGAATCGAAGGACAAAAGACAGCTGCGTTTGAAATCGTAGATGCCCTGGGCGATGCTCCAGACATCTTGGCGATTCCGGTGGGCAACGCCGGTAATATCACGGCTTACTGGAAAGGCTTCAAAGAGTATCACGCTGCAAGTAAAGCCCAAAGCCGACCTCATATGTACGGCTTCCAGGCGGCGGGAGCGGCTCCGCTGGTTCACGGAGAGCCGGTACCGAATCCGGAGACGATCGCGACTGCGATCCGCATCGGCAACCCTGCCAGCAAGGATGGCGCTCTGAATGCTATTAGCGAATCCAATGGACTCGTGGACAGTGTAACAGACGAGGAAATTCTGGAAGCCTATCAATTGCTGGCGAAAAGTGAAGGGGTATTCTGCGAGCCTGCTTCTGCTGCATCATTGGCCGGGATTATTAAACTGCACAAAGCTGGCAAGCTGCCAGCCGGGGCAAAAATCGCATGTGTGCTGACCGGAAACGGCTTGAAAGACCCGAATATCGCCCTGAATCTGGTCGGCGCTGAACCGCGCACAGTACCGGCAACACATGAAGCTGTTATGAATCTGGTGCGTCAGCAAGAGAAAGAAGTGTCGTCATGAGCAGCAAGCGTGTACGTGTGACCGTTCCGTCCAGCACAGCCAATCTTGGCCCTGGATTTGACACCCTCGGAATGGCATTGCAATTGTATTCAGTTGTCGAGATGCAAGTAAGCGAGCAAACCTCCATTGAGCTTATCGGCAAGGAACTGCAAGGGACCCCTACTGACAAAAGCAACCTGCTCTATGTCATCGCTGCCGAGCTGTTCCAACAGGCTGGCTTGGCTGTTCCTGAGCTACATATCCGCGCGTCCAGCGAAGCACCTTTGACGCGCGGGCTGGGAAGCAGTGCAGCCGCAATCGTCGGCGCACTCGTAGCGGCCAATCACTTGGCTGGGGAACCGTTTACCCGCGAGCAGCTTTTTGCCATGGCAGTAAAAAAGGAAGGACACCCCGACAATGTGGGGCCTTCCTTCTTTGGCGGGATCATCGTCGCTACGATGCCCGAGAAAGACGATCAGCCGATTCCCTACATTCGACTGGCACCGCCTGCAGCAATGAGGGCATTGGTTGTCATTCCGAATTATGCCTTGTCTACCGAAAAGGCGCGCAACGCATTGCCGCAGGTGTACAGCAAACAAGATGTCATATATAATGTTGGTCATAGCAGCTTGCTTGTGGCCGCATTGGCACAAGGCAGGCTGGACCTGTTGGGTCAAGCGATGGGGGATCGGCTGCATCAGCCGTACCGCGCACCGCTTGTTCCTGGCCTTGAAGAGATCCTGGCCGCAGCGACGCAAAATGGCGCAGTAGGCGCTGCCCTGAGTGGAGCAGGGCCGACGATTCTTTGCTTGACCGCTTCGGATTCGGAATGTGAGCGGTTGAAGTTGTTTGTGGATCAGGTGATGAGAGGGCACGGCATTTCGTATCAGACAATGGTGTTGCAACCAGACGAACATGGCGTACAGGTAGAAGTCCAATAGAGAGATAGCTTCAAGCCGAACTGGATAGGAGAACGTCATGGAGAAGAAACTTGCCTTTCTCGGACCGCACGGAACTTTTACGGAGCAGGCAGCGCGATCTTTTGCGAGGGAGCAGCCATTTTCGCTCGTTCCGTACCCAAATATTATTGAAATTTTAAACGCAGTGAATCGTGGTCAAGTGGACTACGGCGTCGTCCCGATGGAAAACTCGATTGAAGGTACCGTCAACATGACATTGGACTGGTTGATCCATGAAGTTGACCTGCCGATCATGGCCGAGCTGGCTTTGCCGATCACCCAAAATCTTCTTGTGGCAAAAAGGGACCAGCCGTTGCCGCTGTCTGCGATTACTCGGGTCTTGTCCCATCCACAGGCAATTGCCCAAAGTCACAACTTCTTGCGGGAGCACCTGCCGCAAGCCACGATTGAGTACACAAACAGCACAGCATTAGCCGCGCAAATGGTAAGCGAGCATCCAGAAGAACCGTGGGCCGCTGTAGGAACTGGACTAAACGTGGAGATCTATCCGCTGGAATTCGCTCACGAGCAGATTCAGGACTTTTCCAACAACTACACGCGCTTTGTGCTGGTGGGCCGCGAGCCTTTGGACATGCCAGCCTCCGAACGGGAGAAGACGACGATTCTGGTCAATCTCCCAGAGGATTTTCCGGGAGCGCTCTACCAGGTGTTGGCGGCGTTTGCTTGGCGGAAGATCAACCTTTCGCGCATCGAGTCGCGTCCGACCAAAAAAGCGTTGGGCAGCTATTATTTTGTGATTGATATTGAACAGAAAATGGATGAAGTTCTGCTTCCAGGTGCTTTTGCAGAGATCGAAGCGATCGGCTGCCAGGTAAGGCAGTTGGGGACATATCCATTTTATATGCCGAAAACCAACTCATAGGGGTTGGTTTTTTGCTTTTCCACGTCCTTCCAAGAAAGCTGGGCGGAGCAGGAGCAAAACGCCCAGAGGTGCATACGATGGTAGGGAGTTTCCGCAAGGGAGGAGAAAGCGTGAGAATACATGTAGTACAAAAAGGCGATACGATGTGGAAAATCGCCAAAAGATATGGCGTCGATTTTAAAGAGCTATTGAGATTGAATAGCCAAATTAGGACTCCCGATACAATTTATCCCGGGGCGAGGATCAAAATTCCTGCCAAAGGTGTACCCGTTCGTCCTAGAAGAAGGTCTCCTCAACAACAAAGCAGTGCATCTCAATCTCCCCAATCGGTAAAAGAGCAACCGATCCCCGAGGAATTGCCAGAGGTTCCGAGTGAGATCGAGCGAAGACCGATGGAAGAGCCAGAACAAGAGGAAGAGATCCAAGATGAGATGGAGCAGGAAATGGAGTCGATAGAGGAAGCAGAGCCAGAGGTCGAGATAGAATCGGAAACCAGGATCGAGTCAGAGTTCAAAGCGAAGCCAGACATTCCTTATGTGGATCATCCGGCCGTCGAACGACCAGCTCCTACACGCTCGCCGCAAATCATCACACCACCGGCCCGTCCGATGATGCCCCAACAGACACACCCGTACATCTCTCCCTATATGCTTCCGAATCAAGGCCAGCAGATGATGCCACCCATGCAGCCTCCGATGCCGATGCGCCCGATGCAGCCTATGATGCCGCCTCCGGTTCGTCCGACTGCAGCACCGCAGCAGATTAGTCCCTTTATGCAAAAAGCACCCAATCCTCCCATGCAGGTACAGCCGCCCATTCCGCGAAGGCCATTGAGTCCGATCAGACCGACGCGCCCCCCGAGTCAGGTGAGCCCACTGCAACCGAACGAATCGCCAAGCCGGGTCAGCCCGTTTCAATCGAACCGACCCCCTAGCCAGGTGAGCCCGCTGCAACCGAACGAATCGCCAAGCCGGGTGAGCCCGTTTCAATCGAACCGACCGCCGAGCCAGGTGAGCCCGCTGCAACCGAACGAATCGCCGAGCCGGGTGAGCCCGTTTCAACAGACGCGACCCGAGCAGGGGAGTCCGCTGCAACCTAACCGACCGCCAAGCCAGGTAAGTCCGTTGCAACCCAACCGACCGCCAAGCCAGGTTAGTCCGTTGCAACCCAACCGACCGCCAAGCCAGGTTAGTCCGTTCCAGCAACCTAACCGTCCACCAAGCCAGGTTAGTCCGTTCCAGCACCCCATGCCACCGATGCCACCGATGATGCCGTTCCCTCCCTATTTGCCACCGGGGCAGGTAAGTCCATTCCAACAGCATCGCATGCCATTTCCACCCATGCCGATGATGCCCCTGTATCGTCCTGCTCCTTGTCCGCCATGTGGAGGTGCAAGCCGTGGTTATCCGGTCGGACCGATGTATTATCCGCCAATGATGCCACCCATGCCGTGCCCGCCTGACCAAGGAATGCCCGGCTACCACAGATTGGCGCCTGATTGTGATTCGTCGTACTCTTCTTCGTGCGAATGTTCCCCTGAACGGCCAAAGCCCAGACGAAAAGCCCTGAGACGGTCCAAAAAAGCTCACGATTCGTATCACTACTACCCAGCAAGCATGATGTCCCCTCCTTCACCCGCCATCTCCAGTACGCCAGGGCAAGGGTTATGGCCGAATTGGGGAGAAGGACATGATGAATCCTCTGCCTACTAATTGGGTTGGCTATGAACAAAGGATTATTACTTTCTCTTGAAAAAGCGTTTCGTTGCCAAATCTTTGGTGTCAAACCCAAACGAAACGTAAATCTGCTCAAAACGGACCGGGGCTATTGGATCAT
>DASQMM010000379.1:0-3231 GCA_035645495.1 Brevibacillus sp.
CTTCTCCCGCGCCAGTCCAGGTGTCGATGAGATGGAGCGCCTCTGTCATCCGCTTGCCGCCGTCATCCTGCAAAAAGACGACGCCGCGTGTCAGCGATGCACGCATGCCGCTGTCCACGACAGCTTGTGCCACCTGATCCATGTGGACGTACATGTCGGCAAAGCTGGTCGTCCCGGATGCAATCATCTCAGCTGTACCGAGCATGGTCCCCCAGTAGACGTCCTCGGGGGTCATCCTCGCCTCGGCGGGCAGCATTTTTTTGTCCAGCCAATCCATCAGCTTGAGATCGTCGGAGAAAGCGCGAAGCAATGACATGCTGGCATGGTTGTGGGCATTGATCAACCCGGGCATTGCCACCAGATCTTTGCCTGCGATTACCTCGTCCGCTGGAGGCTCCAGCTTCAGATCAGTCCCGATCGCCGCAATCCGCTCGCCTTCGATGAGCAGATCTCCGACAAAGGGGGCATCTCCTTCACACATGGTGAGAATGGTACAATCTGTGATCAAGGTTCGTTTCATCGTTCTTCCCTCCTGAGATTCGTTCGCTATTACGGTAAAGCTTGACGTGGCGGGAAGGTCAAGAGATGAAATTCAATGAAATTTTGTTTAATATTTGGCGATTGACGAAAGAAATATTACTTCCTAAAATAGAAGGTAAGATTTGGGTGAAAGTGACGGTGGCAACATGCTAAATGGGGGACTTGTCAGTTTGCAGGCGATATTGGAAGAATTGAAGCCATCTGAGCAAAAAGTCGCCCAGTATATTTTGGCGCATCCGGAAGAGGTCGTGAAGCTCTCCGTGCAAAAGCTGGCTGAGCTGAGCGGCGTATCGGAAGCGACGATTATTCGCTTGGCCCGTTCACTCAATATGAAGGGGTACCAGGAGCTTAAGCTGCGAATTGCTGGCGACTTGAACAAACAAGTCACGAACAATCTCGGCAGCTACCAGGAAATCATGATGGAGGGCTCGATTGAGTCTATTATGCAAGCCGTGAGCTGGAACAATATCCAGTCCATTCAGGATACGCTGTCTGTTCTGTCCAGCGATGAAGTAAAACGGGCAGCAGATGCTCTCTCCCAGGCGCGTAAAATTGATGTCTATGGTGTAGGCGCTTCCGCGGTGATTGCCGCAGACATCAAACAGAAATTTTCGCGGATCAATCTGTGGTGCGAAGCGTACGCGGATTTTCATGCTCAGTTGACTTCTGCGGTCAATCTGACGGAGCAAGACGTCGTGATCGGCATTTCCTACTCCGGACAGACGGAAGATATTATCCAGTCCTTGTCGGAAGCCAGACAGCAAGGAGCGACCATTATTACCTTGACCAAATTCGGTCCTTCTCCCGTAGCGGAGCTGGCTGATATACGCTTGTTCACGAGTTCTGTGGAAAAAAGCATTCGCAGCGGTGCCATGGCATCGCGAATCGCCCAGTTGAACGTCATCGACATTTTGTTCATTACCATGGTGAGCAGACAGCAGGAGGAGGTCATCCCTCTGCTGGAAAAAACGCGGGTGGCGGTAAGCAGGACTAAGCGCTCATCCGGCTGAGGAATGGAGGAGAGGCATGGACAAGGTCAAAGAATTATTGCACGAATGGGTCCGTGAAGGATTGCTGCCGGGAGCAGCATTGCGGGTTGTGCATAAACGCAAGGTCTGGTACGCCTGTGAGGCAGGGACGACTTCCGTCAGCAAGGAGCAGCCCGTCACGTCCGAGACTTTATATGATCTGGCTTCCTTGACCAAAGTGACGGCGACGTTACCCGCGATCTTGTGGCTGATGCAGGAGAAACAGCTTGCGCCAGAGGATCCGCTCGGCAGGTTTTTTCCGGACTGCCCGGCTGACAAGAAAGGGATTACCGTCGCGCATCTTCTTACACATACATCCGGCTTGCCGGCAGATTTGGAACAGCGGAACCGAGATGATACCTTGGCCTTTCCGGAGTTGATTTATCAGCAGGCGTTGCAAAGTGAACCGGGCACCAAGGTCGTCTACAGCGATCTCGGAATGATCTGGCTGGGTTTGTTGATCGAGAGGCTCAGCGGCGAACCGTTGGATGCATTTGTGCAGCAGCGTATCTTCCGCCCTTTGCAGATGAATCACACCCTTTATTATCCGAATACATCACATTTTCAAAATATTGCTTCTACGGAGTATTCTCCTTTGATCGGCGGCTACATCTGCGGAAAGGTTCACGACGAAAAGGCGTACGCGATGGGGGGAGTAGCCGGTCATGCGGGTCTGTTCGCTACCGCTGACGATATGGCCGTCTATGCGCTGAGCTGGCTGGACGAGGAGCGGGCGATCCTGGAATCGAAATGGCGATCCATCGCGATCCGCTGCCATACCTTGGGGCGCGGTGGAACGCGCGGCTTCGGCTGGGATTTGAAAGGACCAGACCGGGAGAGCAGCTGCGGCGTGCGTTTCCATCCGACCAGCTTTGGTCATACGGGCTTCACCGGCACGAGTCTTTGGATGGATCCGGTACAAGAGATCGCGGTTGTGTTCCTGACAAATGCGGTTCATCTCGGCAGAGACCATCAGCTTCGCCGCTTGCGGCCGATTCTTCACGATGCTGTCACGGCCCAAATTCGTAAGGGCCTGACCGAATAAACCTGCTCACTCATCAGGGATGGCAGGAGAAAAAACAGTTTTACCATTTAGGGGGAGGGTTTGGCATGAAGCAATTCCGTTCTCGCTTGGCTGCATCTATTTTTCTGGCTGCTGTCATGACACTGGTTGGATGTAGTGGAGGAGGTAGCGGCAGTGGTACTACCAATCCTGGCGGAGGTACAGCCGCGCCGGGAGGTCAAACGGCTGAAGGCTCGAGTGGAGGCAGCCAAGGCGGGGGTGAACAGGTCACGGTCTCCATGCATAGCTGGCGGGTAGAGGATACAGCAGGCTACGCCAAGCTGATCGAGGCATTTGAAGCAGAGAATCCCGGCATCAAGATCGACTTCAAGCCATTCAAGGCGACCGAGTACAACACGATTCTCAATACTGCACTACAAAGCGACAGCGGACCTGACATTCTGCAGCTTCGTCCGTACGCTCCGGGAATTTCTTTGGCTTCAGCAGGGTATCTGGAGCCGCTCGACAACTTGCCTGGCATCGATCGATTCCCCAAAGACGTTCTGGCTGCCGCTACCGGCAAGGATGGCAAGGTATACGGAGTGCCGTTGTCACTAAACTCCACGCAATTTTACTACAACAAAAAAATATTCGAGGACA
>DASQMM010000380.1:0-3370 GCA_035645495.1 Brevibacillus sp.
TTATCCAGAGGAAGAGCAGTGTACCAATCCCGCTGGTAAACAGGGCTGTAGCCGGATCAAGTCCTGTCAGAATCGGTACCAGTACCGTCGAGCCAAACATCGCGAACAGATGTTGGATACTGAGCGGGAACAGCTTCGATAATTTCGGTGTCTCATGCACGTCAATGTAGTTCTTCTCGTTCATTTCTTGACTCTCCCCTGTTATGTCTTGTCTTTATCATTCTCTTTCTCGTAGGCGGCAAACAAAAAACCTCTTTGTGAGCGCACAAAGAGGCCAGCCTTTCCTTTAGACACAGGAAGGTAGTCTGCCTCTTGCCGATCTCACGGGATCGTTTTTAAAGAGGAATATGTTCTTTTTACAAGAGTTGCCTGATGGAGACGATGTCCATGACATCCACCTCTGCCAACTGTACGTCGACGATTTCGGTGCGTGATGTCGGGACATTTTTTCCGACGAAATCCGGGCGGATCGGCAGCTCGCGGTGACCGCGGTCTACCAGTACCGCTAGCTGGATCATGCGCGGGCGCCCGTTGTCGATTAAAGCATCCAGCGCTGCGCGGACCGTACGTCCAGTGTAGAGCACATCATCTACGAGGATGACAGTCTTGCCTGTTATCTGATCCGGCAATTGCGAGCCTTGCAGAACGGCATCTTCGGACTTGTGCTGCAAATCGTCGCGATAGAAGGTAATGTCCAGTTCGCCGACTGGAACCTTGACATTCTCGATCAGTTCGATCCGCTCCACGAGCCGTTGCGCCAAGTAGATTCCGCGCGTCTTGATGCCGACGATAATGCAATCCTCGACTCCTTTGTTGCGTTCAATGATCTCATGGGCGATCCTGGTCAGTGCGCGGCGGATAGCCGCTTCATCCATAATGACGCTTTTGTTGATCATCTTCTTATCCCTCCTCGACGGGAACAGGTGGACAGAAAAAAAGCTTCTTGTCAGGAGACAAGAAGCAGGGTGGACAATCAGTAGGCGGTGCAAGAGAAACCTCATCTCTCCAGCCTATTTCTTGTCGATTCCGTGCCCTTGCCAGCCTCACTGGACTGGATTAAAAGGTTCCATTCGTCATGTAGGATTATGTCATAATCCAGGACGGGTGTCAATGAAAAATCGACAAGCAGAGTGAATCATTTGTCCCAATAGACTTCGATCCATTCCGGCAAATAGTTGGCGTAATAGCCGATATTCCCGGTAACATGACGGATCAGCTCAACTTCTTCCCCTCCTTTTTCCAGGTAGAGCGAGCCGTATCCGGCAGCGTCCAGTCTGACAAAGAGAAGCTGCTCGCCGTCTGCGGAAGGGGACGGAAACGTATCTGCCGTGTGCCCACTCCCTTTCGTAACCTGTGCAGCCTTTCCATCGGTACCTCGCATCCAGATCCGCTGGCCGGGAACCATGACCTTCTCCGGCTCGTAATGATACTCATTTGCCAATCCTCTAGTGAAGAACAGGCGATGCGGGGATTCTTTTGTCCAGACGGGAAAAGACTCCACCTGTCCCTTCTCCCCTTCGAAGACCAGCTTCCCTTGACGGTCAACCACTTTTACCTGCTTGTTCTTTGTCGCTGTCCGATCTTCTCCGTCGATCCAGGCAAGCTGGCTGCTGTCAGGCGACCAGCGCAGCCACTCCGCATAAGCCAAGCCTGTTCCCAACTCCAATGGCTTTTGCTTTGGCAGGCTGAGATCAAATAACTGGACAGGCACGCCATCAGCTGACAGCGAAGCCGAGTTGTACTGCACATAGTACGCGACCTGTTTGCCATCTGGGGATACCTGCAAGGCCTTGGCTGCCCAGGCATAGATCTCTTCTCCCGCTTTTGGTAAATCGGCAATGGGGTAATTCGCTACCGTTTTTCCTGCCAAATCACGCTGGTTTAGGGTCATGGGACGATCCTTTTCTACCGGAAGTGAGACGAGAAATTGCTTGCCGTCCGGCATCCAGGCGAAATCAACGAAATCCGCCTTGACCGTGCTGATGATGCTGACGGTATTGTCCTCATTCATCTGTGCTGTAACGAAGTATGTTTCCGCTTCTGTATCGGTGCTGTTGGCTGCCCCAGCGACATAGGCGAACTGATTGGTGATCGGGGACCACTTCGGCTTTTCCATGATTGGCCTCTCATCGATCTGCAAGGAGGTGCTTCCATCCTTGCTCACTGCCCAAAGATACCCATTGGTGTAGTACGAGTCCCCATCTGGATATTTCATAAATAAAAGCCAGTTCCCATCGCCGGACCAGCCGACAATCTCGCTGATCCCCTCCTTGGTCACCTGGACGGGATTGCTTTTCTTGTCTTGCCCATTCAGCATCCAAATCTGCTGATTGCTGGTAAAGGCGATCTGAGCAGGCACTGTAACCGGACTGACCCGTTCCGGCAGCGGCTGCGTTTCTTCTGCCAGGAATCCGGCACTGCTTCCCTGACTCCATAGACTCGCCGCCAATGCAATTCCTGAAAATACTTTCATCATTGATAACAACTAGCTCTCCTCCTCTTTCCTGCATTTCTCGCCTATTATTCGCAATTGGAAATAGTTCCAAGCGTGAATACCAACTTTTTTCATGTCATCACACCACGTTTCTTCCCTGTGTTACAATGGTACGAAAATCGCAAGGGAGAGAAAGTCGTTGCGAAAAAAAGTCGCTTGTCTGCACGCTCACCATTCCAATATCGAATATTCGGAAAAAGCCTTCCAACTATATGACGTAGATTCACTCCATTTCGTTGACCCCGGATTGCTTAATTGCGTGACTCAGGATGCCTCCTTTCAAAAATCGGATGCACCGCGCAAGGCAGCAGAGCAGATTGCCTGGATTGAAAGATGCGGGGCAGATGCCATCCTCATCACCTGTACCAACTATATCGCTCTGCTGGAAGAAGCAAATTTGAGCTGCTCCATCCCAATCCTGAAGATCGACGAGCCTTATTTTGAAGCACTCTGCCGCCAACCCCGGCCTCCGATCATGCTGTTTACGAATCCCGCCACTGTGGAAGGCACGGTAAAGCGTTTTACCGATTATGCGCAGGCAAAAGGAAGGGAAATCCAACCGGATGTGCGTGTCTTGGAAGGGGTATTCCCGTTGATCATGCAGGGAAAGAAGGAAGAGTATCTCTATGAGGTATGTGCTTATTTGCACAATCTCGTGAAAGAGAATCCCGAACAAATCGTTTCCGTTGCACAGTTGTCTATGGTAGAAGCAGCGCAGCAGTTTGAAAGACAGACGTCGATCCCCATTATCCACCCTCTGGGGACCCTCCAGGCGTACATAGCAGAGGAATGGAAGCTGAAGCGCACTTGATTGTTCTTTGGGCATGAAAAAGCTCCCCTTCTATAGCAGGTTTACTTATTTCACCTGTCTACGTG
>DASQMM010000381.1:0-6296 GCA_035645495.1 Brevibacillus sp.
GACTCGCTCTCGCAAGCCACCCACCTCTTGCTGGTGGCGCAATACCTGGAGCGGATTGCCGACCATGTGACCAATATCTGCGAGTGGATCATCTATATGAAGACCGGAAAGATGACCGATTTGAATCAGTAAATACGAATATAGAAAGGAAGCCGCTGACGATACGCCAGTGGCTTTTTTTCTGTCTTCTCTTAAGACTCCCGGAGAAGCCCAACAAGACGGCTGGACACTCAATCAAAGCTGGTTGAGGAAAAAGGAGAAATAAGCGTAGGCTTTTGGGATCTTGACCCAGTCGGAACGGAAAAGGCGGAACACGCTTTTAGCGGCCAACCCTGATTCACTTCTTCGAAGTGGGCTGCTTTTGGCCGCAGTTCTGCCTTTGGAGAGGAGGCGGACAGGGATGACCTCCTGCAAAGATCCCAACCTGCCGGAGAGTTTTCTCCTTTTTTGCTCCTCTCAGCTACAGATATTTGAGGCGAGACAGACGCCTATCGCGCCATGTCTGCATAGGATAGAGCGTATCTGAAATGTTTGACGAAGCAGCAGGAGGGATCAGGATGACAGCAGCAGAACGCCATATCTACGCGGCGGGCAATACAGCCAGAGGGTATCGCACTTTGTACGAATCCGTACTGGCGGACATGGACCGCGTCTACTTGCTGACAGGTGTCGTGGAAGGCATCACGTCTGCCTTGATTGAGAAGATGGGAAAAGAACTGCAAACAAAGACAGATCAGGTGGAATGGATTCATTCCCCTTTTATGAATGGACAGTATGACGGGGTGGTATTGCCCAAACTGAGAGTAGCGATCATGGACCACAGCTACCCGCGCGTATGGCGACCCAAGGGACCGGGTCTGACGGAAATCCATGTCAATTTACAGACCACACTAATCCCTGACCGTCTTGCTCCGCACAAGGAACAGATCGCCCGGTGGTACGAGGAGATTTTCCGCTACAACCAGCAGGCGTATGACGCATATGGAGAGGCGCTGCGCATCCATGACGACTGGGAGGGCATCTACATCGGCAACCTGGACCGGGAGAAGGCGAATCAGATCACAGAAGAGTTGAAACAGCAATTTTTCGGGTCAGACAAATTGGGCAAGTCCTCCCGTGTCCGCCGCATGTACCTCGGGGCAGCGACGCCGGCAGGGCCAGTCGACCACATCATGAAGCTGACCGATCATCTGGAGAAACGCTATTTTATCAAAGGACGACCGGGTTCAGGAAAGTCGACGATGCTGAAAAAACTGGTCAGCGAGGCGGAGAGAAAGGGTTACGATGTCGAGGTATATCACTGCGGTCTTGACCCGAACAGTTTGGATATGGTGATCTTTCCGGAAAAAAGCGTAGCGATTTTCGATAGCACGGCGCCGCATGAGTATTTTCCCAACAAAGAGACTGATGAGGTCATTGACATGTACACCCTGGCCATTACACCAGGAACAGACGAACGTTTCAATGAAGAAATCGAAAAAATTAAGTCTCGCTATACGAAAAAGGTAAAAGAAGCGACTGGTTATCTCGTAGAGGCGAAAAACAGGCGTGAACAACTGAATGCCGTCTACTTGCAAGCGGTCGACCAGACGCGGCTGCATGCAGTAGGTCAAGCGATCACAAGCGTATTGACGCGCGATCATTGAGAATGAAACCCGTTCGACTGCTCATACTACAGGAAGGAGGTGAGCAGCCGGATGGGTTTTTCATTGACTCTGGCGATGCTGCTGATAGCCGCTCCCTTGGACCCAACGGATCTATTTGAGGTAGAGCTGGAAGGCAAAACGGTAGCGGTATTGAATCGGGACGATTATACGCTGCCATTTTCCGGTGTTCCGCTGGTGGATGTCAATCAACTGGAATCCGTCGTCGACGAGTTGGACAAGCTCAGCTACCGGGAGCCGATCAATGCGACCGTCTCTGACAGCGGCAGAATCGTGCCAGAGCAAAAGGGTCGCCGGCTGGATCGACGGGAATTCCTCTCACAGGTCTATCATTACTACTACGGGGCCGGATCAAAAGGGCTCCACATACCTTTTCAGGAGATTCATCCGAAAGTAGATCAGGCATTGCTCAAACAGGTGCAAAAGAAAACGATCGGAAGGTATATCACGTACTATAACAGCGGGAACAAGAATCGCTCCCATAACATCATGCTTGCCTCCAAGGCAATCCATAACTACGTACTGCTTCCGGGAGAAATTTTTTCATTCAATAAAGTAGTCGGCAAACGAACGCGGGCAAAAGGCTATTTGCAAGCGCCGGTCATCGTGCGCGGCGAGCTTTCAGAAGGGATAGGCGGAGGGATTTGCCAAGTCTCCTCCACGCTGTTCAATGCGGTAGACAAGGCAGGCCTGCACATTCTGCAACGCTACTCGCATAGCCGCCACGTCGCTTATGTCCCTCCCGGACGAGATGCAACCGTCAGCTGGGATGGCCCCGATTTTGTTTTCCAGAACAAATACGCCTATCCAGTCCTGATCAAGGCAAGGTCCGTTCACGGGCAGATGTTCGTATCCATCCACTCCTTCCCGGAAGTGGAATATGAACCGCGCAATGTGCCAAGCGTACAGGATCAGCTCCCGGAGGAAGAACCAATAAATCCCTCCATAACGGATCAAACAGCACCCTGAAAAGAGGAGGTGCTGTTTTTTGTACTTTTTTACACTTTGGAAGAAAAGAAATAGTTGCCATCAAGCCAAAATAGGCGTATAGTGTTGGCTGTGATTCATTTCGCGTGCGAAATATTTGAGTAGAAAGGAGAGTCAAATGAACAGGCCTCTGCATATCCGCGACTTGCTCAAGCGCTTGAATAAAACGCTGGGCGCTATGGCCACCAAAGAGTTGGCCAAATATGGTCTTACTGTCCCGCAGCTGGTCGTGATCCGTCAGATCATTGAGGAGCCGAAAACCATCGGGCAGATCAGTAAGGCGGTTGACTTATCCTACAGTACAACTTCGGGGATCATTGATCGGCTGGAGAGGGAACAATTCGTGGCGAGAGTCCGGGACGAGAATGACCGTAGAGTCGTCTGGATATCGAAAACGGAGAAATTGAAAAATTTATTTGCAGAAGTGGATCTTTTTACAGGTGAATTTTACAAACGTAGTTTTCAAGGCTTTTCGGATGAAGAACTGAATAATATTATCCAATCATTGGAGACGTTGCTCGAGAAAATCGAAGAGAGAGAAAGCTGAGGAGAAAAGATGAAGCGAAAACTGGTATTGTACATCATTTTACTCCTACTCGTCGGAGGCGGCGGAGGGATCGGATACTATTACTGGTATCAAGGTGCGAATTACGTCACAACTCAGGATGCGCGTGTATCTGGAGATATCTATCGGGTAATGCCCAAATTGACAGGGAAACTGACAAGCCTGGATGTCAAAGAGGGAGACACCGTTATCGCAGACCAGGCAGTGGGACAACAGGATACCGCCAATCTGGCTGCCAATATGCTGGAAAACAGCGTCCTGCGGGCACCTATCACGGGAACCGTAATCAAAACCCAGGCAAAAGTCGGGGAAGTCGTCTCGACCGGTCAAACGGTTGCACTGGTTATCGATGAAAGCCAGCTGTACATCTCGGCCAACCTGGAGGAGACAGAGATCGGCCGCGTTAAATTGGGACAAAAAGTGGAAATCAAAGTGGACGCGTATCCTGGAAAGACCTTGATCGGTCACTTGTCCGAGATCGGTCAGGCGACGAACTCGATGTTTTCTTTGATGCCGGCAGTCAATACAAGCGGCAACTTTACAAAAGTAACCCAACGCATCCCGGTAAAAATCGCCTTGGATGATACGGCAGGAATTCAACTGTCGGCTGGATTGAATGCAGAAATCAAAGTGCATGTGAAGGAGAGGTAAGCAGGATGAAAAAAACGGCAAAAACACTCGGGCTACTCATAGCGGCGGTATCGTTATTCGCTGCGGGTTGCAGCGAGTCATCCACCTCTTCGGCTGAGACCTTGCCCGCGGTAAAAACTTGGAAAGTAGCCTCTGTTCAGACAGGTCTGACAGCGAACGGTAAGGTCGTGGCTGCGGAAGAGGTGCAGGTGGTCTCCAAAGTATCAGGTAAGGTGGCTACCGTTCCCGTACAGGAAGGCTCTGTAGTCAAGCAGGGAGATACCCTGGTGACGCTTGAGGCGAACGATTATCAGGAACAGATTAACCAGGCGCAAGCGGCGATTGCAGGAGCGGAAGCCAGGCTGCGCGATGCCAAGGCTGGCGCGCGGACCCAGCAGCTTCAACAACTGGCAAGTACCGTGGAGCAGGCACAGGCGACTTTAAAAGTGGCAGAAAACAACTACACACGGATGAAGGCCTTGTTTGATTCCGGTGCCTTGTCTCAGGCAGAGCTGGAACGCGTCACTCTCGATACAGAAAAAGCCCGCACAGGTCTCGAACAGGCGCAAGCGGCGTACGATCTGGCGAAGGCTGGTCCGACCGCTGATACCGTGGCGGCTCTGGAAGCAGAGGTTGCCCGCTTGAGATCAAGCCTCGATATGGCGAAAAACGGGTATGACAATACCATCATCCATGCACCGATCTCGGGTATTGTCGCGAAGAAAAACGTGAATCCGGGTGAGATGGCCGGAGCGGGAGCGCCTCTTTTGGTTCTGGTGAAAATGGACCAGGTGAAGGTAGAGGCAAGCGTGCCGCAAGCCATGATCAACAACGTGAAAGTCGGCAGTACCGTCGATGTGAAAGTGGCAGGGATGGCTGAGAAGGTGTGGAGCGGAGAAGTAGAATTTGTCTCCCCTGTCTCCGATGCCAACAGCAGTTCCTTCCCGATCAAAGTAAGACTGGATAATCAGGACGGCCTGTTGCGCGCCGGGATGGTAGCAGAGGTATACCTGCAAGGGGAAGCGCAAAAGGGAACGAAAGTACCTGCTTCCGCTGTCGTGGAAAAGGACAACAAGAATTACATCTACACAGTAGATCAAGGTGTGGTCCACCAGGTAGAAGTATCTGTGAGCGAATCCGGAGCAGACTGGTCCGTGGTCGCTTCAGGGGTAAAAGAAAACGATCAGATCGTGATTAATCCGACCGATGAGTTATCAGATGGCAGCAAGGTGAGCGCAAACTAGCGGGGGTGAGAAATATGGCAGAAGCGGTAGCACAGCAGGAGGAAAAAAGCGGAAGCGGCGGCATGTGGCTGTCTCTTCTCGCTATTCTCTCCGGCACCTTCGTAGCGATCCTGAACAATAGTTTGATTAACGTCGCCCTTCCGTCGATGGTCAACATCTTCGGATCGACGACAGATACGATGCAATGGGTATTGACGGGATACATGCTGGCCAATGCGGTAATGATTCCGATGAGCGGTTCCTTGTCCGCAAAGTTCGGCTCCAAACGTATCTTCATTCTCTCACTGGCTTCCTTTACCCTATCCTCGGTTTTATGCGCCTTGGCGTGGAGCGATACCTCATTGATCGCGTTTCGCGTCATTCAGGGCGTCAGCGGCGGCATGATCATGCCCATTGGGATGTCCATGATCTACATGATCGTGCCACGCGAAAAAATCGGGATGGCCCTAGGTATTTTCGGGATTGCTTCCATGACAGCGCCTGCTTTGGGACCTACGCTGGGTGGCTATTTGATTGAGTTTTTAAGCTGGCAATTCCTTTTTTTGGTAGGTGTTCCGTTCGGGATCTTTGCTGTTTTGATGAGCAGCATTCTCTTGAAGGAGACGCCGAAAAAACCGGAGCTATCGTTTGATTATCTGGGAGCTTTTCTAGCAGTCGTAGGGTTTGGATCTCTCCTGCTTGCTTTCAGTAAAGGGCAGGTAGAGGGCTGGGATTCGTTTTTTATCGTCAGCTTGTTCTTTGTGGCAATCATGAGCCTGGCGTTGTTTGTCTGGGTGGAGCTGGGAAAAGATCAGCCTCTCCTGGACCTGCGCTTGTTAAAAATTCCTGTCTTCACCCTCAGTATTTTGACATCAGGTTTTGTCATGATGGGAATGATGGGCGGGATCTTCCTGATGCCGATCTTTTTGCAAAACGTCCAGGGCTTGACCGCCATGGAATCGGGGATTCTGTTGATGCCGCAATCCATTGCGATGGCCATCATGATGCCGATCAGCGGAAAGCTGATGGACAAATACGGCATCGGTCCGATCGGCTTGGTTGGTCTGGTGACGATGAGCGTCACCACGTTTGAATTGCATAATCTGGCTGCCGACAGCATGCATGAATGGATTGATATGATCTTGACCATCCGGGGGATCGGAATCGGTCTTTGCATGATGACGCTGTCTACAGTCGGGATGAACGCCGTTCCGCGCCAGAATGTAG
>DASQMM010000382.1:0-7369 GCA_035645495.1 Brevibacillus sp.
CTATTCCAGCGAGCATCTGCCTGATTCTTTCCGTATGGGTGATCATTCGGAATATCGTCTAGCCGCGGGGGAGGCGATGAAGAAGTTCCATTGCCTCCCGATCCCTTCGCTCGATTTCCCCGTTCTGTGTCCACTGAAAAAAGCGATCATCCAGCAATTCGCTCAGGATGATCCGCTTCTCTTCTTCCTCTAGTCCAAGAGAGAGGACCTGCTGCCTCATCTCTCCGAGAAACCGCGTATAGGACTCGTATTCCGGGCCGATCCATTCCTCTACCTGGCGGCGCAGCTTTTTCGCCAGCCCGGGATTGGCTCCGCCCGTAGAGATGGCTACCTGCAAATCGCCGCGCTCGACCATAGCCGGGACGAAGAAGCTGCACAGGTCAGGCCGATCGGCAATATTGACCCACTGATGCGGCTGGCACGCCTGATGCACAGCCAGATTGACAGCGGCATCGCTCGCAGCGGCGATGATGACGGTCATCTCCTGCACATCCTCCGGGCTGAAGGCACGCAGATGGAGCGTCAATTTGGCCTCGTCGCTCCATTGTTGGATGAGTGGCGTACAAGACAGGCTGACGACTGTGACCTTGGCTGAAGCGCAGAGCAGGCTGGCAATTTTTCGTTCTGCCACCTTGCCTGCGCCTACGACGAGACAGCGCTTGTCTGTCAGTTTGACGAACATGGGATACAAGCTCATGCCTTACACCTCAACCTGTGCGGCTTCAAACCATTGGATTTTTTCACGGAGCCTTACGACATCGCCCACAAGAATAATAGCCGGATTGGTGATCTGCGAATTATCTGCCAGACGCTGCTCGATGTCATCCAGCGTCCCTGTCACGGTCGCTTGCTCCGGAAGCGTCCCCCAAGCGATCACCGCGACAGGTGTCTTGGGATCTTTGCCATGCTCAATCAGTTGTTTGCGGATCATCGGCAGATTGCCAATGCCCATGTAAAACGCGACCGTATCGATTCCTTGCGCCAATGCGCGCCACTTTTCCACCGCATGCTCCGGCTTCTCCTCCCGCAGATGTCCGGTCACGACGGCAAAAGAGGAGCCGTACTCCCTGTGAGTAACGGGAATCCCGGCATAAGCGGGAGCGGCGATGCCAGCCGTCACACCTGGAACGATCTCAAATGGTATGCCGAACTGCACGAGGTGCTCGGCTTCCTCCCCGACCCGTCCAAACACGCTGGGATCTCCGCCTTTTAACCGTACGACTGTCAGGCCGCCCAAGGCTTTTTCCGCCAGCAGCTGGTTGATTGCTTCCTGCCGCATCGTGTGGTTGTCGGGATACTTGCCGCAGTAAATCCGTTCGGCATGGGGCGGAGCGTATTCGAGCAGGGCCGGGTTTGCTAGTCGGTCATAGACGACGACATCTGCCTGCTGCAGACATTCCATCCCTTTTACAGTAATCAACTTTGGGTCGCCGGGACCCGCACCGACGAGGTATACTTTTCCTTTTCGGCTCATTTTCCGCTCACTCCCGCCGATGCGAAGGTAGCCATTTCATGAACCATGCGGCAGGCTGCCTCCAACACAGGATAGGCCAAGGCAGCCCCTGTTCCCTCTCCCAGCCGCAATTGCAGATCCAGGAGGGGTTCTTTCCCGAGCACGTTCAGCACATAGGCGTGTCCCGGCTCTTGGGAGCGATGTCCGGCGATCAGAAAGTCTGCGCAATTCGGGCATAGACGCACAGCCAGCAAAGCCGCTACCGTCGCAATGAAGCCGTCCAGCAAGACAGGAACACGCTTGGAGGAAGCACCCAGGATCGCTCCTGCCATCGCGCCGATTTCCAAACCTCCTACCTTGGCCAGCACATCGATTGGCTCCGTTGCGTCCGGACGATGCAAGGCAATCGCCTCTCGCACCACCTGCTTTTTCCGTGCCCAGCCAGCATCGTCGAGCCCTGTGCCGCGTCCGACAATCTCATCCGGGTCAGCCCCGGTCAAGGTAGCCAGAATGGCACTGCTTGCCGTCGTATTGGCAATTCCCACCTCGCCTACGATCAATACCTTGGCACCCGCTTCGATGATTTCCAACGCCGCTTCGCTGCCGACCTGCAGTGTACGCTCTGCCTCTTCCCGTAACATGGCGGGCTCTCGCAGCATGTTGGCCGTTCCAGCCTTGATGCGGCGCTGGATGACGCCAGGTACTGCCACCTCACTCGCCACCCCGACATCGACAATCCGCTCCAGTGCATCAATTTGACGCGCAAATACGTTGATCCCCGCTCCTCCGTTCGCCATGTTGGCGACCATCTGGACGGTGACTTCTTGCGGATATGCCGAAACACCTTCGACAGCGACACCGTGATCGGCTGCAAACACGATTACACCAGGAGGCGTTACGACAGGAAAGCTCTCGCCCGTAATCGCAGCCAGCTCAACCGCCACTTCCTCCAAACGTCCCAGGCTACCGAGCGGCTTGGTCAATTGGTCGATATGAAGTCTCGCCTGCTCTGCTGCTTCTGGATTACGAGATCCGATGGCAGGCAAAAGATCTTGCAGTTTCGTCATTTTTTCGGCACCTCGCTTTGCTGAAATTCCTTCATTTTTTCCTCGATTACGTCAAGTCGGACATGGCGTCTGACCGTATCCGCCAGCAAATCGTAGCCCTGTTCGCGCAAAGCGATGAAAGATGGGCGTTCGTGAACCGGTGCCAGCCCTTTATCCACGCGGAGTTTGTTCAACAATAACGTCCGAAATTCATCATTGTGGAAAAGTCCGTGGAAATAGGTGCCGATTCGTTTTTCTTGGGCATCACAGTAGCCGTCCGTCCCATTCTCCAATTGGATAAAGGCCGTGTCATTCTGTTCAAAAACGGAGCGTCCCATATGAATCTCGTAGCCTTCCAGCTCGATTTGCTCACCTGCAAAACGGGCAGTTCCACGGGACAGGACGGTCGTTTTTCGCTGCTCCAGCGTCGTCACCATCGGGATCAAGCCCAGCCCTTCCAGGGATTGCAGCGGAGATTCCACGCCGGCCGGGTCGTGAATCCACTCACCGAGCATTTGGTAGCCGCCGCAGATGCCGATCAGCATGCAAGCCTGCTCGCGGTGCAATTGCAGGATTCGTCCGGCAATTCCTGTCTCGCGCAAAAATTGCAGATCCTCCAGCGTATTTTTGCTCCCGGGCAGCACGATCAAATCCGGCTGTCCCAGCTCCTCCGGACGCGACACATAGCGGACGCGGCAATCAGGCTCGACGAAAAAAGGATCGACATCTGTGAAATTCGCGATGCGGGGATAGCGGATCACCGCAATATCCAGTTCCTTGGCTGTCTCCTGACGCCCCTGATAGCGATGCAGGATCAGCGAGTCTTCGGCATCGATCCACAGATCTGGGATGAACGGAACCACTCCGAGCACCGGAACCCCTGTATACGACTCGAACCAGTCCAGTCCCGGCTGCAGGAGGCTGAGATCGCCGCGAAACCGGTTGATGATCACCCCGATGACCCGCTTGCGATCCTCTGGCTCCAGCAGCTGCAAGGTGCCGACCAGACTGGCAAAAACCCCTCCGCGCTCGATGTCCGCGACCAGAATGACAGGGGCATTGGTCAGACGGGCGACCCGCATGTTGACCAGCTCGCGGTCGTTTAGGTTCACTTCTGCTGGACTCCCTGCCCCTTCGATGACGATCCGCTCGTAGGAGTCAGCCAGACGTTGGTAGGACTCCTGGATGATTCGCAGCCCCTCGTCAAAAAAATCGCTCCGATAGGCAAGAGCCTTCATATTGGCGTAGGGCTCGCCGTTTACCACGATCTGCGACTCGGCATCCCGCGTCGGTTTGATCAGGATCGGGTTCATATCCGTCGTGGCTACAATTCCTGCCGCCTCCGCTTGCACTCCTTGGGCACGCCCGATCTCCTTGCCATCGAGGGTGACATAGGAATTCAAGGCCATGTTCTGCGACTTGAAGGGGGCTGTCTTGTAGCCGTCCTGGGCAAAAATCCGGCAAAACGCCGTCGCGATGGCACTTTTGCCCGCATCCGAGCTGGTTCCCTGAATCATCAGCGGCAAGGTCTTAGGCACGTCCTGCCACCTCCAGACAACGGGTGATCCAGCGCTCGACGACAGCTGGATTGGAGCCAAAATGCAGATGGGTGTAACCCGCGACCAGATTATCCCGCGCAAAACCCTCCGACTTCTTGCCGCGCAAGCCCTTGGTTTCGTAGGCGTACGGAAGCTCCTCTTCCTGCAGAGGGGCGAAGGTGGAGTAATGGAACTCATGCCCTTTCGCTTGCTCCTCCGTACCGAGCAGGAAATTCTCTTGTGTGCCGCGCACTTCCCGATAGCCAAGCGCCGCCAGCTTTTTCTGCATGGTTACGGCGCCCGGGATCAGTCCGACCATGGGGTAGCTTTTCCCCTCTGTCGTGACAATGGCCTCTGTCAGATACATGAAGCCGCCGCACTCCGCCAACGTCGGCAGGCCAGCGCCAATCGCCTCGCGAAAGGATGCCAGCACCTCGGTCTGTTGCGAAAGTTCCGCGGCGAATTCTTCTGGAAAGCCGCCGCCGATGTACAAGCCGTCTGCTTCTTGCGGCACGCCCTCACCCGCCAGCGGCGAAAAGAAGTGCAGCTTGGCTCCGTAGGCGGCCAATAGCTCCAGGTTCTCCGGATAGTAAAAATGAAAGGCCGGGTCCTTCGCCACGGCAATGGTCACGCGGTCAGGAACCGTCTTTTTTGCAAACAAAGCAGGCGCTGCATGAAGCGGCTCCGCCTTCGCCAGCTCCCAAATCTGATCGAGATCGACGGTTTGGGCGATTATCTCAGCCAAGCGGTCAAACAGGGGATTTAGTTCGCCGCGCTCCACAGACGGCACCAATCCCAGATGGCGCTCAGGGATTTCCACATCGCCCTCCCGCTTGAGATAGCCGACGACCGGAATCCCGCACTCCTGCTCGATGGCAGCTTTCACGATCTTGTGATGACCCTCGCTTCCTACCTTATTTGCAATGACCCCGACGATCCGCGCGGCAGGGTTGAGCAATTGGAAGCCCTTGACGATCGCAGCCGCACTGCGGGCCATGCTCTGGCAGTTGACCACAAGCAAAACGGGCGATTCGGTGAGGATGCTGATCTCTGCCGTGCTGCCCTTGTCGCTGGTCGCTTCCTTGCCGTCGTACATCCCCATGACGCCCTCAATGATCGAAATATCTGCTCCGTCACTTCCGCGGACAAAAATCTCCTTAACCACCTCGTGGGAAAGCATGAAGCTGTCCAGATTGCGCGAGGGTCTTCCGGTCACGGCGGTATGGTAAGTGGGATCGATGTAGTCCGGTCCGCATTTGAAGCCTTGGACGGTGTAGCCTTTTTGTTTCAAGGCAGCCATCAGACCGATGGTGACGGTCGTCTTGCCCGCTCCGCTCCCAGTCCCGGCAATGACCAATCGGCGGTTGCCGCTCAAGCTCATCTGCACCCCTCCTCATGGTAGGGCATCAGACCAACCGAGATCGTGGCATTGCCTGACTTTTTCTTGGTCAGCACCAGCTTGTCCACGCCAGCATACAGCTTGGCTGCTGGTTCACTGACGCCATAGGCCCCGGTAAATTTGTAGACCGTCTCAGAAGGATCACTGATTTCCACCTGGTTTAATTCCTCCGGCTCATACCAGACGAACGGCCAGCCGTATTTTTCGCATACTGCGATCAGTCCCGCTTCATCCTTTTTCAAGGCGATCGTCGCCAGGGCTTTGACGCTTTTGATCGAGAATTGGAGCTCGTCCAGCGTCTCCTTGATCACCGCTTCGATCTCTTCGGCAGAGGTCCCCCGGTTGCAGCCCATTCCAAGCACAATGACTTTGGGACGGTAGATCACGCCGTTTTGCAGGATCGGCTGCTCTTCCGGAGTCAAGATGCGGTGCGTCACGACGAGTGCGGCTTGCGGCTCGTCCGCGAGAGCGTCGGCGATGGTCGCGTACTCTTTGATGGAGGGGGGCATCGGTGTCTCGTGCATCCACCAGTCCCTCTCGCCTGATTCATTGATGACGGCGACCCGCTCCTCATTCACGACCGAGGCGCTTACCGGGGTCAGCTTTTCGTCGGATTCCCATTCCCAGCCGAAGCGGCGTCCGAATAGGTCGACAGGGATGGTCTTCTGCACATCGGATGCGGTGGTAATAATCGGACGTGCGCCCATTACTGCTGCTACCTCGTGCGCCAGCTCGTTCGCCCCGCCGAGGTGACCGGACAGAACGCTGATCACATTTTCTCCGCGATCATCGATGACGACGATTCCGGGATCTTTCTTTTTATCTTCGAGCAAAGGAGCGATCATCCGCACGACTGCGCCAAGCGAGATAATGATGATCAATCCCTTGTATACGGGCCAAAGGGCAGGAAACAGCATGCGCACACTGTTGGTAAAAAGCTGGATGCCCCGTGCTTCCTCGTCCCCGCGTGCAAATTTGCTCATGTAATAGAGATCCGCGCCCGGGAATTTTTGCACCAGATCGCGCGCCATCTCTACGCCATGCTTCGTAATGGCGACGACGGCGTAATCGCCACGCTGCTCGATCTTGGGAATTTCTCCCTCTTTCAGCTCGATGATCATCCTTCTTTCACACCTTTTCTGTACCCGTGCGTGAAGGTTTTGTCGTACAGCTTGGAGCGGTACTGCTCGCTCTTCTCATGAATATCCGGGTCCAACGCCCAGCCTGCCAGAATCATCGCATGCTTGCGAATGCCGTGCTTGCCCATATCCGCATCCAGATTCTCCAGCGTCGTGCGGACGATGAGCTGATCCGGCCAGCTTGCCCGCTGCACGACGGCGACAGGTGTATCCTCGCGCCAGCCTGCCTCGATCAACTCGCGCACGACTTTTTTGGTCAGTGTTGCGCTTAAATAGAGCGCGAGGGTGCAGTGATGCTCTGCCAGCGCCCGCAGCTTTTCCCGCTCCGGCACAGGGGTACGTCCCTCCGCACGTGTCAGGATCAGCGTCTGAGTTAGTTCTGGAATCGTCAGTTCGGCACCTACGGCGGCGGCGGCAGCGAAGACGGAGCTTACCCCTGGCACGATCTCCACCTCGACGCCTTCTGCTTTCAGCAGTGCGATTTGTTCCATGATGGCACCATAGACCGATGGATCACCCGTGTGCAGACGCACGACCGTTTTTCCTGCACGCAGATGAGTCAGCATCAGCTCGACCATCTCTTCGAGGGCCATGCCGGAACTTTGCAGCACCTCTGCGTCGGGATTGCCCAGCGCTACCAGTTCTTCGTTGACCAGTGAATCCGTGTACATGATGACGTCTGCCTTTTGCAGCAGCTTCAAGCCTTTTACTGTGATCAAATCGGGGTCGCCCGGACCCGCTCCTACGATGTACAGCTTCATCCCTTTTTCACCACCATCAGTGTAAGATAGCCA
>DASQMM010000383.1:0-6690 GCA_035645495.1 Brevibacillus sp.
GGTCAGGTTTACCAGACTGTCGAGATAAAAAAAGAGGAGCTGTTTTTCCTCCGTGCAAAGCTCGTAACGTTGAAAATCAGAGCTGCTACCTAGCCGATTGGCCAATTCCTTATCCCATTTCATAGCAAAACCTCCTGGAGAAGGAATATTGCTATTTTGTTTCGTGAAATCGAAAATATTCATTGTAAATTTCTGTAAAATGGAAAAATCAGGGAAAATGTCACCGGAATGTGGCGATTTCGCAACCTTTCTTGTCGTAATTCGTATGAAAAATAGAGACAAAATTGGGAAGGGGTGACAATCGATGGGCGCAATGGAGATGATCTACCTCATTTGTTTGGTTGGCGGACTCATTTACGCACTTGTGACATTGCTTATAGGCGATGCCATATCCGACATGCTGGGTGAGCTTCATCTGCCGGTTCTGCAGCCGATTTTGCTTGTAAGCGGCTTGACCGCATTTGGCGGAGTCGGATTCTTGCTGACTCGACTGACACAATGGTCCGGTCTCGCTGTTTTTCTGCTTTCCGCTGTAGTGGGCGTTTTGCTCGCAGTGGCTGCGTATTTTCTCTGGGTCAAACCCATGGACAAGGCGGAAACGTCAACAGGCTATTCCATGAGTCAATTGCCTGGGAAAATCGGGGAAGTAGGGACGACGATTCCTTCCGAAGGGTTGGGCGAGGTGCTGGTCAAGATGGTGAGCGGAACGACTTACCACATGGCATCCAGCATGGAGAAAGAGAGCATTCCGGCTGGCACGCGTGTCGTCGTTGTGGAGGTACGCGACCATGTCCTGTACGTCACCCCTTTCCCGGAAGATCACGAAAAAGGAGAGGATTAAGAAATGGATCTCATGGATTCACCTGTTCTCATGGTAGCGGCTGTCATCGTGCTGGTTTTTGTGGTACTGGGAATCGCGTTTTGGGCCCGGTATAAAACAGTAGGCGCCGACGAAGCCATGATTGTTACAGGAAGCTATCTCGGCAGCAAAAATGTGCTGTCTGACGAATCAGGGCGCAAGATGAAGATTGTCCGTGGCGGTGGCGCTTTTATTCTGCCTATTTTCCAACAAGCGAATTTTCTCAGTCTTCTGTCACATAAGCTCGACGTCTCCACTCCGGAGGTATACACAGAACAGGGCGTTCCTGTCATGGCAGACGGGGTAGCGATCATCAAGGTCGGCGGTTCGATTGAAGATATTGCGACGGCTGCCGAGCAGTTTATGGGCAAGACAGACGAGGCTCTCAAGACAGAGGCGCAAGAGGTCCTGGAAGGGTATCTGCGCGCCATCCTGGGAAGTATGACCGTTGAGGAAATCTACAAAAACCGCGAGCGCTTTGCGCAGGAAGTACAGAGTGTGGCGGCCAAGGACCTGAAAAAAATGGGCCTGTCCGTTGTCAGCTTCACGATCAAGGATGTTCGCGACAAAAACGGGTACCTGGCTGCGTTGGGTATTCCGCAAATTGCTGCAGTTAAACGAGATGCAACGATCTCTCAGGCAGATGCGGACAAAGAAGCACGGATCCGTCAAGCACAGGCAGAGGAAGAAGCGCGCAAGGCCGAGGTGCTGAAAGAGACGAATATCGCCGAAGCCGAGAAGGAAAAAGAATTGAAGGTCGCGTCTTTCAAACAAGAACAGGATAAGGCGAAAGCAAGCGCGGACCAAGCCTATAAGCTGCAGGAAGCGGTGGCGAAGCAGCAGGTTACCGAAGAGGAAATGAAGATTGAGCTCGTCCGGAAGCAGAAGGAAATCGAGCTGGAGGAAAAAGAAATTCTGCGCCGCGAGCGGCAATATGATGCAGAAGTCAAGAAAAAGGCCGACGCAGAACGCTACTCGGTCGAGCAGGCAGCCGAGGCGGAAAAAGCCAAAAAACTGCGTGAAGCAGATGCTCTCAGTTATCGTATCGAGGCAGAGGCCAAGGCGCTCGCTGAACAGAAACGCTTGGAGGGCTTGGCAGTCGCGGAAGCGGAAAAAGCCAAGGGTACGGCAGAGGCAGAGGTAACCAGACTGAAGCTGGAAGCAGAAGCGCAAGGGAAAGAAAAACTGGCAGAAGCTTTCGAAAAGTTCGGTCATGCAGCTGTCTTGGATATTGTCTCCAAAATGCTTCCGGAATTGGCAGGGAAAATCGCCGAGCCAATCAAAGCGATCGACAAGGTTACAATCGTCGATGCGGGAGGCGGCCAGGGAGACGGCATCAACCGCCTAAGCGGCAACGTTACCAAGCTGATGGCGCAGTTGCCTGAGATGCTGAAGGATGTATCCGGCTTGGACATGAACAAAATGATCACGGACTTCATGCAAAAGAAAGATGCTCCGGCCCCGCAACAGCAGCCCGAGAAGGCAGCTTCCGATGATCAACCGAAGGAAGCGGAAAAATAAGCGTACCACGCATACCGAATAGGCTGTCCCCATTCTTCAGGGACAGCCTATTCGCATTTAGTCCTTTCCTACCTTTTTGCTGTTGTCGTAATGCTTCATCATT
Organism: Brevibacillus sp.; assembly: GCA_035645495.1. Lineage (GTDB taxonomy): Bacteria > Bacillota > Bacilli > Brevibacillales > Brevibacillaceae > Brevibacillus. The sequence goes on from DASQMM010000383.1 coordinate 2,484, forward strand.
TCACTGACAGTGATGAACTGATAGCCGCGCTTTTGCAGCTCCGGCAGAATCTCTCGCAAGGCGTCGACGGTTTGCTTGCGATTTCCGCCGTAATCGTGAAACAGGACAATATCGCCGTTTCGCGCATTGTTCAAGACCTTGTTGACGATTTTTTGTACACCCGGATCGCTCCAATCCCGTGTATCCTGATGCCATGACCACATGACAACCAAATAACCTGATTTTTTTGCCACATCAACCAGAGATTCGCTGTAATAGCCGCCAGGAGGACGGAACAGGTGAGGCATGATTTGTGTGTTACGGAAGATCTCCTGCTGGGTCGCCAAGACTTCTTCCTGCAGCTTGTCAGGGGAAATCCGGCGAAGATCAGGGTGAGTGTAGGTGTGGTTCGCCAATTCATGCTTTTCCTTCGCCAATTGGGAAATGACGTCAGGATGTGCTTTGACCCGGGAGCCGACGACAAAAAAGGTAGCTTTTGCCTCATATTGTTTCAGCAGTTCCGCGATCTGGCGCGTATAGATCGGATCAGGCCCATCGTCAAAGGTCAGAGCGATTACCTTTTTGTTCGTGGGTACTTCCCAGACGATTTCACCCCGGGTCTCGTAGTAATCCCGATCCTTTTCTTTTTTTGCCATGACGATCTCTGTCTGGCTGGGCAAAAGGAAGAGGCTGATCAGCAGAATCAATGAAAGAAGTTGCTTGTTCATGCTTTTCTCTCCTTATCCCACTCGTCTGCATTCCAACTCGAAGCTATGCCTTGTTACTATGTACAATTGCCATGCGAATATGTGGGATCCGAACCGAAGTGATGTGTCCGCACTAAAAAGACACTTGTGCTTTTTGGGAGGATACCGTAATCTAATAACATGCTAGAGACAGATAGGTGGAGGAGTCGGAGATGAAAGTTGCCAAATTTGGAGGAACCTCTTTAGCCAATGCGGAGCAGATAAAGAAGGTATGCAATATTATTCGAGCAGATCAAAACAGACGTCTGGTAGTGGTCTCTGCTCCGGGAAAACGATACAAGGAAGATGACAAAGTAACGGATTTGCTGATCCGGTATGCCGAAGTGTTTTTGCAAAAGGGAGAAGCTCCGGCAGAAAAGGAAGCCGTATTCAATCGCTATCGCGAGATCGTCCGGGAGCTTCGCTTGCCGGCAGAGGTCGGTCAGCAAATCGAAGCTGAGCTGGAGGCCGTGCTTGCCAATCAGGCGGGACTTTCACCCGAGCGTTTTGTCGATGCGGTAAAAGCGGCTGGAGAGGATAACAGTGCCAAGGTCGTGGCGCATTATCTGCGAAGCGTGGGAGAAGATGCCCACTATGTCAATCCGCGTGAAGCTGGGATGCTCGTCACCGATGAAGCAGGCAACGCGCATGTATTGCCTGCAGCTTATGAGAGACTGAAAAAGCTTCGCGACAGACAAGGAATTCTGGTCTTTCCAGGATTTTTCGGTTATACGGAAGCAGGGGAATTGGTCACATTTTCCCGTGGAGGCTCGGACATCACCGGTTCGATCCTCGCCGCTGCGGTTAAGGCGGAGGTATACGAGAACTTCACCGATGTTGATTCCGTATACGTGGTCAACCCGAATCTGGTGGAAAATCCAGTGGAGATCAAGGAGATTACCTACCGGGAGATGCGTGAGTTGTCCTACTCGGGATTCAGCGTATTCCATGAAGAGGCGCTCTTGCCAGCCTATCAGGCAGAAATTCCGGTATGCATTAAGAATACAAACAATCCGTCCGCTCCGGGAACCATGATCGTAGCGGAGCGTCCAGCCTCAGTGAACCGCGTCTCAGGCGTCGCGTGCGATACCGGTTTTTGCAGCATTTATGTGAGCAAGTACCTGATGCACAAAGAAATCGGTTTCGGACGCAAGCTGTTGCAAATCCTCGAGGAGGAAGGCATTTCCTACGAGCACACGCCATCCGGGATCGACAATATTTCCGTCATTCTGCGTGAACGCGATCTCACTCCAGCCAAGGAAGCTCGGATCGTGGAGCGCATCCAATCCGAGCTTCAGGTAGACGATATTGCCGTGCAGCATGATCTGGCTTTGGTTATGATCGTCGGCGAGGGGATGCGCCAATCCGTCGGAACTACGGCGAAGGCGACAGCAGCCCTGGCTGCCGCCCAGATCAACCTGGATATGATCAACCAGGGCTCGTCTGAAGTAAGTATGATGTTCGGCGTGAAAGCAGAAGATGCAGACCGCGCTGTCATCGCTTTGTACCACGCTTTTTTTGGAAAAGAAGAGGAACGGGAGAAGGCTCACTCACTGTCGTCGCTGACGGTGTAGGAACGGGCAGCGAATCCCCCGTCCACCCATTGATAGACCCGCCACAGAGGAGTGGCGGGTGTTTGCATTCCGAGAATCCAGTAGCTCAGAGAGGGATAATGCCATCCCGCAGCATCATGAGAGGATGGAATAGGCGGTGTATGCGGATGGGAGTGCAGGATACCGAGCCATTGCATCCGGGCCTGGCGGATCTGTTTAAGTGCCTGGAGAAAATCCGGGCCATCCCAGGAAAAGCTGTGCCTGTTATGGTTGGAAGCAGGCATGGCAAGATGCCCGCAGATGGCAGCCTCGCGACCATAGAGCAGGGCAGAGTATTCGTACGGCCATCTTGCATGCGCTTCGTTCAAGATCTGTTTCTGCACTTTTCGGGTAAGGGATAGTCTGGTATCCTTAGACGCAAAGGGTTCGCCCAAAAGGTCGATGTACATGTTATCCTCCGGGAGTGATCATTTGTATGCGCAACGTTCAGATCGGTGTATGTGGCTGGGGAGATCAACATGATCTGTATACCCAAGGCGTACGCAGCCGGGACAAGCTGTCTGTGTATGCCGGCCACTTTCCAATCGTGGAGCTGGACAGCTCCTTTTACGCTATATTACCACAACGCAATTATGAAGCATGGGTACGGGAAACACCGGATCGCTTTGGCTTCATTGTCAAAGCGTACCAGGCGCTGACTGGCCATCAGCGTACGGCTGTGCCAACGGACCGCACTCAGCTTTTTCGCCAGTTTGAGGAAAGTATCCAACCGCTCGTGAATGCGGGCAAACTAAAGACACTGCTGTTTCAATTTCCCCCATGGTTCGATTGCACCCGCGAACACGTGCAGTACGTACGAGCCTGTCGCAGGGAAATGGCGAAGTATCCATTCGCAGTGGAGTTTCGCCATCAGAGCTGGTTTGAGGAAAAGTACCGAGAACGTACGCTGGATTTTCTTCGCCAATTGCAAGCCACTCATGTGATATGTGATGAGCCGCAGGCAGGTCGTGGTTCTGTGCCGATCGTGGTAGGTGTCACGCACGCTCCTCTATCCCTGGTCCGCTTCCATGGCCGAAACAAAGCAGGCTGGCGAGATCCGGGTGAAGGGCAAAATTGGCGGGATGTCCGCTACCTGTACCGTTATAGTGAGGCGGAGCTTGCGGAGTGGGTCCCACGCATCGAGCAGATCGCGAGCGAAGCAGAAGAAGTATGCATTTTATTCAACAATAATTCTGGGGGAGATGCAGTAGCCAATGCCAAGCAGTTTTCGAACATGCTGGGACTGCAGCCAAGCGGGTTAAACCCTCGACAGATGGAGTTGTTTACATTAGAGAAGGAAGGGTAGCCATGTTTGTAACGATCGCGTTATTGTTCCTATTTATTGGACTAGCTGCGGGAGTAGTTGGCAGTATCGCTGGTTTGGGTGGCGGGATCTTCTTTGTTCCTGCCCTGTTGTTTTTTGCCAATCTCTACATGCCGGGATCGATGCAGCCGCATACAGCGGCAGCAACATCGCTTATCGTCATTGCGGTGACTGCTTTGTCCTCCTCCATTTCCTACCTGAAGCAAAAAAAGGTGGACTTGCAAAGCGCACTGCTTTTTTTTATCGGGAGTGCTCCCGGTGCTATCGTCGGTGTTTACCTTAATACATTACTAGAAACGAATCAGTTTACGCTTCTCTTCGGTTTGTTTCAGCTTTGTATGTTCATCGTGCTGATGGTGAAGGACAAGATCAAGCCTCGCCAGTTGCACTGGGACGTAAAACGCCATTTCATCGATAGCGAGGGAAATGAATACGAGTACGGATACACCAGATGGATGGCGATTTTGGTCGCATTTTTCGTCGGGATTACTTCTTCGCTTTTTGGTGTAGGCGGAGGTGTTCTGATGGTACCTGCGATGATGATTTTGTTCCGATTTCCGCCGCAT
>DASQMM010000384.1:0-2351 GCA_035645495.1 Brevibacillus sp.
CTTGCAGCAGCTCATTCAAAGGGCGCTTGCGTCCGCTCACGACCCCGTTGTAGGTATACTCGATCATCATCCGGGCACTGTCTGACAGCTCGCGGAACTGGTTGGTCAATGTTGCGCGCGTCTGGCTGAGTTCTTCTTCGGTGATTTTTCCTTGTCTCATCAAATCCATCTGCGCCTTGATAATCTCTACCGCCTGGTCATATTTTTTCGCTTCGATCCCGGACATGATCATCATGATGCCTTTGTGGCTTTCCAGCCGGGAGACGGCATAATACGCCAGGCTGGCTTTTTCTCGTACGTTTACGAACAGCTTGGAGTGGGGAAAGCCGCCCAGGATGCCGTTGTACATCAGAAGGGCCGGATAGTCATCATCCTTGTAGGCGATGTTGGTTCGGCAACCGATGTTCAGCTTGGCCTGACTTACATCCAGCCGGTCTACGGCGGTGCGCTCCTGCTCGACGTTCTTGATCGGGCTCGTGACCTTCAACTCCTTCACAGCGGTGCGCTGCAGCGGAATATGCGTCTCGATCGCCTTTTTTACCTGCTGTTCCTCTACGTCGCCGACTACAAATAGATTTATCGGATTGGAGGTTGTGATCTCCTGGAAATGCCGATACAAATCTTCCCCTGTAATCGCGGGCAAATCCTCTGCTCTTCCCTGAACCAGCAAGGCAAAAGGCTCATCCTTGCACATCTCCTCCGTCACTCGCTGGTTGGCGTATTTCATCTTGTCATCGATCAGACTCTCGATTCGCTTGCGCAGGGTTTCCTTTTCTTGCGTTACGTACTTGGGCAAGAATGCTCCGTTCTCCACGCATGGCCTAGTCAACATGTCACCGACGAACTGAATTGCTTCTTCCAGTAAAGTAGAGGCTTGAGCCAAGTATTTTTCATTGGGCACTTCCATGTAGATCTGCAGAATCTGACGTTCCCCTTTTTTCGTAACATCTACATCGAATATGGCCCCATACAAAAAGTCCAGGTATTCCCGAAGGCGTTTGGTCTCCTTGAAACGGGCAGTTGCTCTTTTCATCACCATAGCCAGCAGTGCGGTTTTGGTCACGGTTTCTTCTGACAATTCCTGCTCAATCATGGTTACGATTGTCGTTGTCTTGAATTTTTCGGTTTGCAAAATATGTACGTTCATCCCATTGATGTGGGAGGTTGTAAATGCGATCTCGTGTACTTGGGTCCCCATTCATAATTCTCCCTTCTGCTTCAGATCACTCCCCTCTATTGTAACCAATTGACAGGCAGCCGAGTAACCAAAACTTGTATGAAAATGCAAAAGAGGAGCAGAATCGCTCCTCACATGACTTAAAAATCTGTGTAATCCCACTCGCGCACTTCATCAGGAAGCATTTTCTCCTCTACAAAACGGCCGCAATCAGCTTCCAGACACAGCATTCCGTCCAAATGATCATCGTGAAACGGGAGACCGTGATTTCCGCCACAGTATGGACATGTCCACATGAAGAGCCCTCCTTTCTTTCATAAAAAAGAACATGCTCTTCCTAGTTTGTCCCATTTTTATGAAAGGGCGGTAACTTTATGGCGTTCCCAGAAACGAAGATACGGGTACGGATCGATCGCCTTGTTGTTCCGGGCTAGATAGAGCCCAAAATGCAGATGAGGAGAAAACAGTCCAGTCGTCCCCGGATTGCCATAACCAGTCGCGCCGACGAAACCGATCAATTGCCCGGCTTTGACATGACTGCCCACTTTCAGGCCTGGTGCAAAAGCGAGAAGATGAGCGTAATACATCTTGTAGGCTCCACCTGCATCCGTAATGTTGATGCGCCAGCCGCCATATGTATTCCAACCAATTCGGTTAATCGTACCCGACGATACGGCATAAACGGGGGTTCCACTCGGTGCCATGATGTCGATCCCTTCGTGAGAACGTACGCTTCCGTTGCCGCTTTCGGTCCACTCGCGATCAGAGCCAAAGCTGCGGACAAAAGGCGAATAGGTGCTTTGTGCAGCGAAGGGAAACACGAAATGTTCTTTCAATAATTTTTGATCTCCGGAGAAGGCCGTTGGTTGGAACGCTGGTTTTTTGGCTTGATCGGTGAGATAGAGTATGTCTCCGGCCAGCAGTTCATCCGAGTACAAATGATTATTTTTCTTTACCGTTTCCATGCTGATCTGATAACGCTTGGCAATCTGATAGAGGCTGTCCCCTTCCTGTACCACATACGGGTTCGCGGCATGTTGATCGCGATTCGCTCGAGTCGCTTTGTCTTTTGTTGTCCAAATGACCGCAATGCGTGAATTGCCATCCCATTTCACTTGATAACCCAGCGCTTCACTCACGAAGCGAACCGGTATTAAAGTTCTTCGGTTCACGA
>DASQMM010000385.1:0-1878 GCA_035645495.1 Brevibacillus sp.
CACTTATAATGAATGCTGCGATTTTAAAGACCTGCGCCAAGCGGCATGACAATCACTTTGGTGTATACGCCTCCGTCATTCGCCCAGGTCGTGTTGCCGTGGGTGAATCCGTGTATGTGTTGGAAACATAGTAAAAAAAGGGCTGACCCGATGATGATGTGGGTCAGCTTTTATATAAAAATATAGGAGGATGGCATGAAAATCATCACGCTATGTGGATCGACAAAGTTCAAGAAGCAATTTGAACAAGTCAATGCACACCTAACCCTTCAAGGAAACATCGTGATTAGTTTAGCGTTTTTTGAACAAAGCGAAGGCTTTGATTTGACGAAAGAGCAAGCCGAATTATTGGGAGACTTGCATCTTAAGAAAATCGATCTCTCCGATGAAATATTTGTGATCGATGTCGATGGTTATATCGGCAACAGCACGAGAAGAGAGATCGAGTATGCACAAAGGAAGGGAAAAACGGTTCGTTATTATTCGAAAGAAGTAATTCCCACTGAGTTTCCCTTGATGGGACGCTCATAACGCCGGGAAGATGGTGTTCCATCGCTAGTTTGAGGCTTGCGCGATGCTTTTTGGGCTTGCAGTCGGTTGTACTCGTCCAGGCTGCAGAAGCTCGGGATAGCCATAGATTCCGTGTTCGCTGACGTCGAGGCCTACGAGCTCTTCTTCGCGAGATACACGAAGTCCCATGATGGCTTTCAATGCAGCCAGCACAATGTATGACACGGCGAAGACATAGGCGATCGAGCCCGCCAGTCCGAGTGCCTGAATCCCCAATTGATGAAAACCCCCGCCGTAGAACAAGCCTGCACCGCCAACTCCCACCTTTTCTGCGAGGGCAGGTGTGGCAAACAGCCCCGTGGACAAGGTTCCCCATATGCCTGCCACCCCGTGAACGGAGAAAGCGAAGATCGGATCATCGATACCCATGCGATCAAACCATACAGAAGTATAAAAGGTCAGAATACCTGACACAGCTCCGATTACGACTGCTGCCCAGGGATCTACGAAGGCGCAGGAGGCTGTGATAGCGACAAGGGCTGAGAGGACGCCGTTCAACATGCTGGGAATATCCGCTTTGCCCATGACGATCCAGGAGATAGCGAGAGCAGCGATGGCTCCAGCAGCTGTAGCCAGATTGGTGGTGACGGCAACATAGCCAAAGAATCCGTCTGAGGCACCCAGTGTAGAACCGCCATTGAAGCCGAACCAACCGATCCACAGGAAAAGCACGCCAAGCACGGAGTATACCTGATTGTGACCCGGAATCAGATTGGAGCTGCCGTCGCGATTGTACTTGCCGATCCGGGGTTTCAAAAGGAGCGTGGCTACCAAGGCTACGATAGCGCCTTGCAAATGAACGACGGTAGAACCTGCGAAGTCCTGCATCCCCAATTCCGCCAGCCACCCGCCGCCCCATACCCAGTGACCAACCACGGGATAGATCAACACGGTGAACAAAATACTAAAAATGAAGTAGACCGACAGCTTCGCCCGTTCGGCAAATCCGCCCCAGGCGATAGCTAGCGAAACAGCGGCGAATGCCAACTGGAACAAAAAGAGGATCGTGATCGGGACAGAGGCTCCGGAGAAGTTGGAGAAAGATGCGGCTGCTTGTTCCGCAGAACCGTCGAAGAAAAATCCAGTAAGACCGATGAGGGAGTTGCCATCGCCAAAGGTAAGCCCGAATCCGAGAGCCCAGAAGGCGATGGAGCAGATACCGAATGTAAGGACGGTCTTGCCGGCGATGTGGCCGGCATTTTTCATCCGGGTTGAGCCTGCTTCCAGCAAAGCGAATCCAATCTGCATCATGATCACCAGGATGGCAGATACCATCACCCAAGTAGAATCGATGGCGGAAGAAACATC
>DASQMM010000386.1:0-8753 GCA_035645495.1 Brevibacillus sp.
TGACACAAGCTGAATAGGTATGTGTTCCCCGTCGACTGGTTTCTTCTTTTCAAGCCCATATAGAATCGATTTTCCAAATAAAGTTTCCGTGATAAACAAATGATGACAAACCTGGGCGATACTCCATTTCTCCGCCTCAAATCGTCGATTGAAATCGTCAAAACTCAGGGAAGAAACCTCATGTAACAACTGCTCTCTGGTCTTACCTAGCTGGTCTATTAGTTTTTCCATACTACTCTTCTCCTTTCGATTGGCGGGAGGTAGCAACTTTCTATTATCATTATGCAAGTGATAGAGGAGGTATGCCTAGAAAGTTGACCTACTATTCTCGAAAAAGTGCCCTAGCTCTCATCGCTGCGGGCACTCTTTTTTGCGGATAACCCCCTCTTTTACTTGATCAGACTCTCCGTTCGGATTTCGATAGGGATCGTCTCCCCATTCGCTAATTTGATAATCTCTTCGTTTGGAAGCGTCAGACCAAACGTTTTGTTGATCAATTTCAGACTGGCTTGATGGCTCTCGAGGGTCAAGCCGGCAACCGCATCTTCAGCAACGATCACATCGTAATCACGCTGGTACGCATCTCGGACACTGGTCTCTACACAGTGGGTTGTAGCCACTCCACAAACCACTAACGTCGTAATTCCTTTCATGCGAAGCAGCGTATCCAGTGTGGTATCAAAGAAGGCGCTAAAATGGTGCTTGATCACGAGTTCGGCAGGTTCCTTTGCCAAGTGTTTCAGTTCATCTACAATTTCTGCATCCCAGGTGCCTTTGAGAGCGGGAGGACCTGCCTGCCAGCGATGGGTATGAGGCTTGATTCGATGGGTTTTTCGTGTGATATCGTCCGGGTAGTGGTTTTGAATCGTCCATATATCAAGGATTCCAGCTTGGCGGCATACTTCGACCAGTTCTTTTACCTTCGGGATGGTGGCATTCATCATCGTATAATCGTACCCATTCCGACCGATGCTCTCCTGTGGGTGGCAATAACTGTTTTGCATGTCAATCACTAAGAGGGCAGTCTCCTTGGGAATAATAGAAAACGTATCGCTCAATTCACTCAGCTCCCTTGATGTAGATGAAAAATTTTGAATATTATGCCCATTATACTCTACAAAAGAGGAGAGGTGATGTTAAATAGGTAACACATGATGGAAGAAAAGAAAGATTAGTAGAGCCGAAAAAGTTGAAGTAAATTACATTAAAATTTTTCTTATGTTAAACAGTTAACAACGGAAGGAAAACATTCGTGTATAATACTCTATATTCTAAATAGTCAAACAATATGGAGGTGCCTTTTTTGTGAGGAAATTCATCCTAACAATTCTAGCCTGTGTTCTCGTTACGGTTCTGTCAGCCTGTTCTTCGTCATCTTCACCTAGCGCCTCAGGATCTGTAAAAATCGACATTGCCCTGTTTCATACCGAGAATGATGCGTTTGCCCAGGTTTTTAAGGATTGGTCGGCAAAGGTGAAAGAGAAAACAGAAGGCCGAGTTGTCTTTAATCCTCACTATTCCGCCTCCCTTGTCTCCTTGTTTGATACGCTGGATTCCGTCAGCAATGGGGCGGTTGATGCTGGCATCCTGTCTGCTGGCGCTATTTCCGGTCACATTCCTGCCATGGGTCTCGTGGAGACTTTTGGGGTATTCAAGGATGAAGCCGCTTACAAATCAATCTACCAGGAAGCTACTCCTTTGCTAAGCGAAATCTTGGAAAAACGCAAGGTGAAGCTCTTGTTCTGGTCGCCAGGCGGTATTGATACACTGGCTTTTCACCGATCAAAGACACTGCAAGCACCCGATGCTTTCAAGGATTTGAAAATGCGTACCGCGGGCCGTTGGCAAGCTGAGCAGGTAAAGCTACTTGGAGCGACACCTGTAACGATGGACCCAAGTGAACTCTATCTTGCCTTGCAAAATGGAACAGTGGACTCTACCTTGCAAACAGTAGGGCTGGCGAATGCCGGAAAGCTGGTAGAGGTAGCCAATAAAGTGACCTCGCTGAAAATCCCGTTGAATACCGTGCAATGGGTCATTAATCCGGATGTTTGGGCGAAGATTTCTCCAGAGGACCAAAAGATCATTATGGAGCTGTCGAATGAAGCCGGCTTGAATGCCTACAAAGCTGTTGAGACGAAAGAGGTAACCGATCTGGAAAGCATCAAATCCAGCGGCGGAGAAGTCTATCAGGTAACGGATGCCGAACGGGCGGCCCTGTTGGACGTGTTGAATCAGGTAAATGACAAGATCGTGGCAGAGGCTGGCGAAGAAGGCCAACAACTGAATGAAATTCTGAAAAAATACAGATAGACGTCATACCTGAGGGTGAATGTGAACATGAAGACCTACGTGAACATGATTAGCAGAGTGAATAGATGGTTTACCATGTCAGCAGGGATTCTCGTACTCGCGATGGTCATCATTTTGATCCAGGATGTCTTGAGGCGGTATCTCCTGAATGACCCCACATCATGGGCGTTAGATGTTTCCCGATTTTTACTGGTCTATATTTTTTTCCTGGGCCTTGGTCCCGCCCTTGAGACAGGTCATCACGTTTCCACGGATTTGATCTCATCCAGATTCAATGAGGCGACGAGCAAGGTTATGGTAAAGGTCGTCTATGTCCTGACCGTGCTGTTTGGGATCATCATGCTGTGGCAGCTTGTGGGGTCTACCATTGAAGTTTTCAAGGATGGCAGATTGTTTCCGACTGTTGTTCAGATTCCCATGAAGTACGTGTACATGATCACACCAATTGGTACACTTCAGTTTATTTTGACGGCAATCGCCGGGCTGATCCAATCCCTTTCCACCTTCGAGAAAGAGAACGCAGATGAGGAGAAGGCAGCCGAAGTGCAGGCATAACCTTCTTATGGGAGGATACTATGGAATCGTATCTTTACTTTGGGGCATTTATTATCGCACTCTTGGCGTTTTTGGCCACGGGAATCTCTGTAGCAGTCGCGATGGGAATCATTGGCGTCTTGGGCACCCTCATTTTTATCTCTCCCAACGCGCTGAGCCAGCTTGGCAGCATTGCTTTGAATCAGTCCAGCAGCATGGTCTTGATCGTAGTACCGCTTTTTGTTCTGATGAGTGAAGCGCTGGCCGCGTCCCCCATTGGTTCCAATCTGTTTCGCACCGCCCAGCTGTGGTTGGGCAGGATACCGGGGGCACTTGGAATGAGCACGATTCTAACGAGTGCAGGCTTCTCCGCGGTATGCGGGTCGAGTCCGGTTACGGCTGCTACGATCGGCTCTGTGGCAGTTCCTGAGATGGTGAAAAATGGCTACGACCGCAAGCTGGCTCTTGGCCTTACTGCGGCAGGGGGAACGCTCGGGATCTTGATTCCTCCCAGCGTAGCGATGATTTTATACGGCGTGATTACAGAGACGTCGATCGGAGCGCTCTTTATCGCCGGGATTGTACCCGGACTTATGATCGCGGGTCTGCTCTGCCTTACCGTATGGATCAAGGTCATGCTCAACCCGCAGCTGGCGCCGCCTGTAAAAACCAGTGTGACCTGGGGCGAGCGCATGGGGGCCCTGAAATCGGTACTTCCCGTACTGCTTTTGGGGGTTGCCGTCATGGGGGCGATCTATTCCGGGATTGCCACGCCTACTGAATCTGGCGCAGTCGGAGCGGCAGTAGCCTTGATCATCGTAGGAGTCAGCGGCTACCTCGCGATTCATTCACTGAAGCGTATTTTGGAAAATACCGTCAAAACGACTGCCATGTTTCTATTCCTTGTCATCGGCGGGATGTTTAGCTCCTTTGTTCTGAATCGGATCGGGATACCACAAGGGATGGCGGAAATCCTGACCTCGATGGATATGCCGGGGTGGGTCATCATCGTCGGAATCAATCTTTTACTACTGATTCTGGGCATGTTTTTAGACCCGATGAGCATTTTGGTCATCATGGTACCGATCTTTTTTCCGACTGTCATCAGTCTGGGCTATGATCCTGTATGGTTCGGCATTCTGGTGACAATTAATACGGAGATTGCGGCGATCACACCGCCCGTTGGCTTTAATCTGTTTGTGTTAAAAAATGTGATTCCGAAAGTGACCATCGCAGAGGTGACCAAAGGGGCCTTGATCTTCATCCTTCCTCTGGCAGTTGGGCTGCTGCTGTTGATTTTCCTTCCGGAGATTGCGCTCTTTTTGCCATCGATGATGAAATGACGACTCTACGAAAATGAGGTGAAGATAGTGGGTACGATCACTTATACAAAAGAGACGGTTTGCTATACCCGGACGGATCGAGAAGAGCTCTATGCGGATCTCTACATCCCGGAAAAGGGAGCAGGGACTACCCCTCTGTTAGTGATGATTCACGGTGGTGCGTGGAAAGCAGGCTCCAAAGAAATGAATCAGGAATGGGGCCCGTTCTTGGCACAGCAGGGCTATTGTGTGATGTCGATTGACTATCGGTTGGCTACACCTGAGTATGCTACTTGGCCTGGCGTTACAGAAGATGTTCGCGCTGCGCTCGCCTATATGAGAGAGCATGCTGCCGAGTATCATGTAGATCCGAAGCGCGTTGGTTTGATCGGCGATTCCTGCGGGGCGCATCTTTCTGTTCTACTGGGATTGGAAGAGGAATTCTCCCAATCGGTGCGAGCAATCGTGGGCGTATATGGCGTATACGATGTCAAGCAATGGTGGGACCACACGCAAACCAGCCGTACAGATGATCCGGTGCGATTATTCATGGGCGGCACACCAAGCGATATGCCGAACGCCTATCTGGAAGCATCACCGATGTATCGTCTGGAACAGGCACTCCAGAGGGGACAGATGAAAGAGACGCCTTTTCTCGTCGTCTGGGGGGATGAAGACGAGGTCGTGTCTTGTCAGCAGTCGAAGGATTTTGTTCAATTGCTTGAAAGGTATCAGGTCCCTCATCGCGCGATTGAATATCTTGGCCACAAGCACTTCTGGTTCTCGATTCTTCCGTGGCTGGAGGGAGGAGGCATCGGGGATGAGCCGAATACGCAACTCATCCCGGAGCTGCTTGATTTTTTGCAGGATTCACTGAAGTAGCATAAACTGACTGGTGAATATGGAAAAGGCCGCCTGGCTAGAGAGCTGGCGGCCATTTTTTGTTGTGCGCTACATTTTAAAAGTGTTTAACATCTGTTTTAGTTCATTTGTTTTTTCCAACAGCTGATTCATCGATTTGGACATGTGATCCATATTTTCCAGCTGCTCACTTGCGGTTTTGGTCATAGTGGAGGCGGCAACTTCTGCTTGTCTCGCAATGGAGATGTTCTCCTGGAAAGCAGCCGTAATTTCTTCAGAACCTGCAGACAGCTGTTCCGAAACGGCCGATACTTCATGAATTTGCTCGGTCACATGCTTAATTTCTTTTAAGATACCATTGAATAGCGTTCCTGTTTCTTTTACAATCTGTACGCCTAAATCTACATCATTCGTTACGATACCCATGGTATCAATGACTTCTTTTGTATCATCCTTTGTTTCCTGGATAATGTGAATGATTTGCTGGGCAGACAACGTGGATTGCTCCGCCAGCTTTCGTACCTCATCCGCAACAACGGCGAATCCTCTTCCATGCTCGCCAGCTCGTGCTGCTTCAATGGCAGCATTTAACGCCAACAGATTGGTTTGATCTGCAATCGCTGTAATGGCGGAGACAATGGTCTCAATCTCCTTCGACTTCTCATCCAAATTTTTCACCGATAAAGCGGAGTTTGCGACAGAATTCTGGATCAAGGCCATTTGCTCCAGTGCCTTGTGGATATAACCTGCACCTGTTTCCGATTCCGTAAAGGTTCTCGTAGCCGAGTCGGAAACCTCGGAAGCGGATTCCGCGATCCGTTGAATGCCTATTGCCATTTCTTCAATCGCTGTTCCGCTTTCTTCAGAACGCGCTACTTGTGTTTGAGCCCCACTCGCCACTTCATTCATGGAGAGCGTCGTCTCATTTGTCGTAGCATGGGTTATCTCAATGATTTGCAGCAGCTCTTTTGAGGCAAGGGCAGTGTCGTCAGAGGTTTGTTTCACCTTCGACATGATCTCGCGAACGTCCGTAACCATTTTATTGAAATCGTTGGCTAACATCCCGAGTTCATCTTTCTTTCGAATTTGTAAGGAAACGCTAAAGTCTCCACTACTGAGCTTTGCAAAAGCTTGTTGGATGTCTTGGATGGGAGCCAGCATGCGTTTTGTCGTGATAAATTGGACCATAAACACGAGCAAGATTACGATAAGCAATACAATGGAACTGCTTTTCAACAGTTCGAACTGTGCCGTCGAAATAATAGTGGCATCGATATCGATCCCAAAATATCTGTGAATGGAACCATCCGGCTCCTTCAACGGGATGAGTACAGAGACCCAAGTCCCGATGTCATCGGTGTACGTTTCTGTTGCCACCGCTTCACCGGTTTCCAGCATCTCTCTTACTTTGTTGGCAAGGATTTCAGGCTGTGCGTAAAAGTCCCCTGGGCCCAGCTGTAATTCCTGTTTCAACATTTCGACAATATGCGTTGGCGATAAGATGATGGAGGTTTCATTTCCATTCTGCAGCTCGGTTCCAAAGAAATAAGCTTGGGCGATTTGCGGGTAACGTTCGGAGATGAGGTCGAGCTGTTTAACCAGCTCCGCATCGCTTTGAGTCAAATCTTTGCCCTTAAAAGACTCAAGCGCATAATTACCAAAACCAATGGCTTGTTGCTGAAACGATTCCAAAAATACCTTTCCCTGGATGTAGGAGCTGGCAATGGTAATGATGATTCCCGTAATTAAAATATATATGGTTGAAGAAAGAATACTTTTCCCAAAAATGGATTGCAGTCTCAGTCTCAAAATATGTCCTCCTCTTGTACAAAATGTCATGATGAAGCCATGGAACGCTGTCTATGTTTCCCTATCATTCCCTCCTATTTTTTCTACCTGCTAATACGGAAATCAATTACAGATCTATATCTAATTTCCATTACCCTTTGCAGATGGAGTATAAACTGCTTTCGCTGATTATTTTACTGTATGTTCTATTAATTTTGAAAATTTTAATTACCACTAAATTCCTAATACCAATCGATGCTTTCCTCGACGCTGATTCCATACCTCCTCACCAGTAATCATAGCTGTCGTTTGAACCTTTTTGCTAAAATAAGAGAATAGAAGAGAGCATAGCTATAAAAGTTATCTGAATATTGAATAGCTTACATGGAAGGTTATGGTTGGTCAATATTCACGAAAATACTATCGTTTTTGTTTATATGGATTGAATGTAAGTAGGAAGGAGGGGCAGGATTGAAGCGATTTACGAGTATGGCTTTCACTTTCTCTATCATGATCGTCATACTGCTTTGCTCGCGTGACCGATTGCATACAGACAACTTCTCCATTCAGCATCGCGCTGGCACGACGCAAGCATTTACTGTTCTTTTGCTTGATCAGCAAATAGTCGAGTATCTGGAAGCTGTAAAAAACAATCCAGACAAGCCCAAAAGGGAGATCTTTGAAGAAAAGGTCCTCCAGCCGGTTTGGGAGGAATGTTTTCAAGATGGTGAATATCTTCATTTGCTTGCCGAGGTTAGACAGACACCCCCTGAGGAATTGGTTTATTTGGAAAAAATCACAAATGACAAGCAAAGCCTTATAAAAGTCAAAGATACAGTGCAAGAAGCACTTATTCAATCTGCCCACTATCTTCCGGGTCAAGCGACCACCACCGTCTGTATCATGCCGACCACATCTCGAAACAACACTGCTTTGAGCATTGGCTCCGGCAAGATCTTGCTGTTCTACAATCCGTATTTATTTCGATCCGATCATGAGCTGGCAGGTACCGTCGCGCATGAATACCATCACAGCGTGTGGACTTCGAAGCATTTTGATCCCTACCAGCCGTTTACGCTGCTCGATGCATTGCTTTTCGAAGGCAAAGCCATGTATTTTCAGGAAACTGTCTATCAGGGGTCATCTCACATCCCGAATTATGATAATCGTTACGAAGAGGTAAGAGAAGAGTTGATGAATCGACTGGGTTCTGTAGATACAAATCTTCGAAATGAAATGATGTTTGGAAGCGATCGGATTCCCTATGCCTTTGGATACGCAGAAGGGTATCGACTGGTCAAGCGATATCTGCAAGAAAATCCTCAAGTAAAAATCGAGCAATGGACATCCATGGAGCCGGAGAAGTTTTTGTAAAAATGCCCGCAGCCGATTGCCAGCTGCGGGCATTCTCTATGTTCCTGGTTGTGCTGTCTACGTCGCCCGCGCCCAAATCGCCAGCGAGACGGCATTGCCTGGGTTGATGAAGCGATGGGGGGACGTGCTGTTAAAGCCGATGCTGTCTCCCTCAAAAAGATGGTACTCGCGGTCTTCCAGCAGGACCTTCAGCTCACCGCGCAGGATGTAGCCGCATTCTTCTCCGGAGTGCGAGATTTGCTCCTGCTCCAGCGCTTCCCCAGGCTCAATTTCGATCAGCAGAAACTCGATCTTTCCTTCCTGCAGAGGGGTCAGCACATGATATTTGGTATTGGTGTTTTTCAAATGGATGATTTTGTGCATGCCTTTGCGGATGAGCGGATCATGATCGTCCTTCAGCCGGAAGAAGTGGTTGATGGGAACATCGAGAGCGGAGCAGATCTTCCAAAAGGTTCCTACCGTCGGGTCTACCAGACCGCGTTCGATCTGAGAGAGCAGGCTCATGCTAAGACCGGTTTTATCAGCGAGATTTTGCAGCGTCAATTGTTTTTGTTTGCGGAT
>DASQMM010000387.1:0-2681 GCA_035645495.1 Brevibacillus sp.
TCAACTCCCGCATGGAGACGAATATCCCCGGCATCTATGCGGCTGGAGATATTGCGACCTATCCGGGAAAAGTAAAGCTGATCGCCGTCGGTTTTGGCGAGGCTCCTACAGCCGTAAACAACGCCATCGCCTACATCAATCCCAACGCAAAATTGCAGCCAGGCCACTCCTCCAGCATGGACAATTTCAAATCGTAAAGACTGCCAAAAGCCCTGCCGCTCCACGCCGAGTTGTGCAGGACTTTTTTTCCCTTCTGCATACCTTCCCCCCTGTTCGCACACAGTAAAAAGGAAATTCATGCTCGGGAGGCGTCATGGAGATGAGTTATCTATGTCCAGTCTGCAATGGATTCGAAACGCTTCAGGAGGACTGCCCTCGCTGTCAAACCACCATGATAGACGGCGGGCGGCTTTACGATTATTACGGCGACTACAGCCCTTACCGGGAGATCGATGACGCAAAGCTCGACAACGGCTATTCAGACCTGCTTCACCATCATTGCCTGCATGCATGCTGGTGCCCCGCCTGTGCGGCAGAACGCACCGTCATCATCGAAGAATGGAACACCAAAAAGGGCGCATTTCCCATACGCCCCTCCTAGCTCTCTTTATTTCTTCGCCTCTGCTACTTTTTTCGCCAAGCGTTCATTCTTTGCTTTCATCTGCTCCAGCAGCTTCGGCAGCACTTCCTTGATTTTCGCTTCTTCTCCCGATTCGATCGCCGCATGGAATTCTTCATATACATGTCTGGATTTCTCCATTTGGGCGAGACGATCGGCATCCTCGCTTTCGCTTTTCGCCTGCTTGTCCATTTTTCCCTCTTGGCTGGAGGTTTTGCGAGCTGCCTTCAGCTCCCCGATCAATCTTTCCCTTTCCTTAAACACCGATTGCCACTCAGCCGCTTGCTTTGGCGTGTATTTTTCGGCCAGCAGCGTCATGTACATTTTTTGATGTACACTCATCCGCATCTTGAACTTGTGGTGTCCATGATGATCCTGGCTTTCCTGTTCAGGTACGCTTGTGACAGTCCCCAGCTTGGAAAGAGGCTGATCAGATACGGTTTGTGCCTGTACCCCTATCGGCATGACCAATCCCATTGCAAGTGCTGTCGTGACGATTCCTTTTTTCCATTGCTTCATCCCGCTCACTCCTTATTGAATCCAATTGGTTGAATAGGCTCACAGCAAACACGACCTAGAACGGGCGCAAATCCTCCTGATCCAGCCGCAAAGCCTCTACAAGTCCCATCTGCTCCAGATCGCTTCTCGTTTTGGGCGTGCCAAGGCGGTAGATGATTTGGTAAATGGACCGCAGGTTGTCATCGTACTCATCATTATCCCGATCAGGCATATCGGACCATAGCGTGTGACTGTGCATCCACATCATGAAGTCGCCATGGACGCAGTTGTTGAACAAATCCCGCATCATCCCTACCTCTACTTCTGTCGCCTCGATTTCGTAATCATAAGTAGAGGTTCCTTTTACGTCGCGGATCTCAGCAACTGTCGTGCCCGCTTGCAGCGTGACGTAATACTTCTTCTTCTCCAGAACCATCCATCTCCTTTTCCTGCCACATGCGTCCTGTTCGTTGCCTGTAAACCTTCCTTCTATACCATGCACCAATCTTAGGTAAAATATGTATGAAAAAAGCACCCTGCCCGGTAATCGGACAAAGTGCTTGGTTTGATGTCATTTGGTTATGCCACTTATTTTACAACCAGAGTAGCGACCATTTTTCCATGGTCTGGTCCGCAAGTAATGTTGCAGAAGATTTTATACTCGCCTGGTTCGTCGACTTTCAATGTTTTGCTGCCGTCTTTTTGCAGGTCTACATCGAGACCTTCAATTCCGATTCCGTGGAAGCCCTCGGTGGATTTGAAGTTGATCGTGAATTCCTCGCCTGCTTTTACCTCGAATGTATCCTGGTTGAATTTCCAGTTGCTAGCTTCGATATTTACCTGTGTTCCAGAAGAAGCCGCAGCGGGAGCAGCCTCGTTGCCACTGGCAGCCTGGTTATTTGTTTCCCCACCACATGCTGTCATTAACATCGCGGATACGGCAACTGCCGACACCAGCAAACCCCACTTCTTTTTCATAGGAGACCCTTCTTTCTCAAAATCTTATAATGATCTTTACATCTTCATTGTACTGAATTCATGTCGTCCAATATATGGCAATCTGTGAACGAACCATGACAAACTGGCAAAGGATTGGTGAACTAACCGGAAGTCCGATCGGAATTGAAGCGATACACCGTGATTTCTGGGAAACAACCGAAGCGTCCAGGTAATTTTGTGGTTCCAAGCCCGCGACTGATCGCAAAAAGACCGACGCTTTTGTCTGGCTTGGCTCCTACGTGAAAATGCTTGTACGCCCCCCATGTTTTGCCGAACAATCTGACTTTGCCCGCCGTGGGTATGACCGTACTCCTGATCGGTATATCGTTTTTTGCCGATGACGCGTTTCTCTTCCCGCTCGTAATTGCCAGGAACAAAAAAGATGCCCTCTCTCGCCCTGATTCTGCCGATCTCCCCCATCACCCGATCCAATTGTCCACGATGCTGGACCAGATCCCCGGTCACACAGACGAGATCCGGCTGCCACTTGTTGATGAGACGATGCAGCGGGCCGTTCAGAAAACGCTTACGTCCGTGAAGATCCGTGATGTGAATCAGAGTAAGT
>DASQMM010000388.1:0-2115 GCA_035645495.1 Brevibacillus sp.
AACCTCCTTACTCCTAATAGAAAGTCATGTAGACAAAGCATAACACGCACACATATTATTTGCATACAAATAATATGTGTGCGATGATCTTTTTAAGCACTACGCTACATTTTGTTAAAATCCGGTAGAAACACTCGGACGTAAAAAAGCAGCCGGTCCATTCCGACTGCCGCTCGCGTTATATGAACGTCCTGAAAACTCAGACTCTATTCGCCTTATTCACCCGAATTCTCGCAACCACCATAGCCAGCAATACGCTGATGATCCCTCCCGCAAAGATATAGGCGGGTGTATAGTACGGGGCCGCCTCGCCGCGGATAAATGGCAGCGGTTCGGGGTTGCCGTAGCCATGGGAAGCATAGTAATACCCGATCAAATAGATCGATATACGCTCGCATACCACCGTCAAAAGACTGATTTGAAAAGCTTCCCTGACCGGTCTTTCACTGAAGTATCGCAGGATGAAACCAAGAATGAGATAAGGAATGGTCACCATCCAGATCCCGATAAACATCCCTGATTGATCCCAATTATGATCGAATGGCGTTTGAAAAATGAGATGGTACATGGTAAACGCTGTCCAAAGCACAACAAAATATAAAAACGTCATCATCGCCAAGCCTACCACTAGTTTTTGCATGGTCCTCACCCTACCGCATAGACGGTCGTACAGTTCTTTCCTTTGCGCTTGGATCTGTATAATGCCTCGTCCGCTGCCCGTTTCAGTCCATCCCCCGTATTCGCATCGGACGGATAACAGGCGATCCCTACGCTGACAGTAATGGGAATACAGGCGTCTTCCTGAATCAGCGGATACTCCTCGAGATAGTCGCGAATCGCGCACGCCTTCTTCTCTGCCTCCTCCAACGTCGCATTCGGGGAAAGCAGCATGAACTCGTCTCCGGCGTAACGATATGTAGTATCGCCATCTTCGGCGACGGCCCGCATCGCATCCGCAACCCGCCTGATCAGTTCGTCACCCAGATGATGGCCATAACGGTCGTTGACGGCTTTGAGACTGTCTGAGTCCAGCATGATCAAAGCGATCGGGCGGCCTTCAGTCAAAAGCTGTTCGAGATCCCGATGGAAGGCCCGATAGTTGGCCAAACCCGTAAGCTCGTCCTGGAAGGACATCTGGTACAACCGTTCATACAATCTCGCATTCTCTACGGCGCTCGCCACCTGGAAGCCGATGATTTTCAGCAGTTCTTCATCATCCTGCTTGTAAGCAAACTCCTTATAGGATTGCACGGAAATGACGCCAATTACCTGCTTGCCCAGCATCAATGGGACGAACAGGCATGTATTGGTATCGATTTCCTCTCTGCCCCATCGGACAATTTCGATCTCACTGGGCTCGTCGCTCATCGTGCGAAGGTGAATCGTCTCTCCGCTCTCTATTACCTTGGTCACCAAGCCCTGCCCATAGGGTATCGTGTAAGGGCCGTAATTGACCCCGCTCTCGACGCTGATCGGGATCTGAAATTCACTGTCCCCTTCGTTGAGAAAAGCGATGAAAAAGGCATCTGCCCTCATTACCCGCGAGACCAGCTCGAATGCCTTCCACAATATCTGATTGACGTCGAATGTCATTGCAAAGGTATGGCTTAAATCATGCAAAATTTTCATATGTTCTGACATTCGTTGCATCTCGGTTACCTTCTCATGCAAGTTTCCGATCTCTTGCAATACACGGCCGTGCAGAGCGCTGTCCGCCTCTGGCAATTTCGTTTTCATTTCGTTAGCCGTCGATTCTACCTCTATCTGATCCACTTGTTCGATTCTGCTAATCCATTGACAGTATTTTTCCAACAATTGGCGAGTGTATACGTCTTTTTCTGTAAGGTCCTCACGCATGTGCAACCCTCCGGCTATAGGCTATCATGTTTTTGATTCGAGGTAACGATCCACCGCAGCGCGAATGGCCTGGAGAACTGCCCCCTGACCTGGACCCAGAAAGCGTTCCGAAACGACCGGGGTAATCTCTTTCATCCCTTGCGCAACTGATTTTCCCAGAAGCAAACTTGCCAGAAACTCGTTTGTCTTCTCCATGACAAAAGTAAAGCTCGCATCGCATATCACATCATGTTCCTTATCGATAATCAGGACACAACC
>DASQMM010000389.1:0-4548 GCA_035645495.1 Brevibacillus sp.
GATGATCGGCAAAAAGGTAGTCGTGATCGGGGCGGGCAATACGGCAATCGACGCTGCCACCTGTTCCAAGCGATTGGGTGCCGAGCAAGTGCAGATCCTTTACAGAAGAACGGAAAAAGAGATGACATGCTATGAATTCGAATACGAGTTCGCCAAGCAGGATGGCGTGGAATTCCGCTGGCTCGTAGCTCCGTCGCGGATCTTGGGTGAACAGGGTAGGGTGAAGGGCTTGGAGCTGACGCGAATGCAGCTGGGAGAGCCGGATGAAAAAGGGCGGAGAAGACCTGTGCCGATTCCGGACAGTCAATTCGTGATAGAGGTCGATTTCGTAGTAAAAGCGATCGGCCAGCAGCGTTTTGTGTCCTTGATCGACTCGTTTGGCATCCAGCATAAAAACGGAGTGGTGGAGATCGAGGACGGTACCTATCGGACATCCCATCCCAAGGTATTTGCCGCGGGAGACGTGATTTTCGGCGGCGGGAAGACCGATGCGATGGTCGTGGATGCAGCCAATCACGGCAAGCGCACTGCTTGGGCCATCGACAAGGCTTTACGGGACGTGTCAGTTCAACTGTAGATTGAAATTACGCGAGAAAATCCGCCCTTTCAACCGAAGGGCGAAGATGGAGGAGACTCATTATGGCAGATCTCAGCATCAATCTGGCGGGGATTCCATCCCCCAACCCGTTTTGGCTGGCATCCGCTCCCCCGACGAATTCCGGTTATCAGGTGCAGCGCGCATTTGAAGCAGGCTGGGGCGGCGCTGTCTGGAAGACACTGGGCGAACCGATCATCAACGTGACGTCCCGCTTTGCCGGGCTTCATTTTGGCGGTCAGCGCGTGCTCGGATTTAACAATATCGAACTGATTACCGATAAGCCGCTCGAGGTCAACCTCAAGGAGATGGATGAGACCAAGAAGCGTTTTCCCAAGCATACATTGATCGCCTCTCTAATGGTGGAACACAAGCAGGAAGCCTGGCACGAAATCGTCAAAAAAGTGGAGGCGATCGGGGTAGATGGCTTGGAACTCAACTTCGGCTGTCCCCACGGCATGGCAGAGCGTGGAATGGGTTCCGCTGTGGGCCAGCATCCCGATCTGATCCGGCAGCAGGTGGAGTGGGTCAAGGAGGTAGCGCAAACACCGGTCATCGTCAAGCTGACGCCCAATATTACCGACATCCGTTTTACTGCCCGCGCAGCGGCACAAGGTGGAGCAGATGCCATAAGTATGATCAACACGATCAACAGTCTGATGGGCGTCGATTTGGACAAATGGCTGCCGATCCCGCATGTGGACGGCAAAGGGGCGCATGGCGGCTACTGCGGGCCAGCCGTCAAGCCGATTGCACTGAATATGGTGGCGGAATGCGCGAGAGACCCGCTCGTCGGCATCCCCATCTCAGGCATCGGGGGCATTTCCAACTGGCGCGATGCCGTCGAATTCCTTCTGATGGGCGCGACAGGTGTTCAGGTATGCACCGCCGCGATGCATCACGGTTTCCGAATCGTAGAGGACATGATCGATGGACTGAACAACTACCTGGATCAGCGAGGCATTGCTTCCGTCATGGATTTGGTCGGCAAAGCCGTCCCCACGTATTCGGACTGGGGGCATCTCAATCTCAACTACAAAGTCGTTGCCCGGATCAATGACGAGACCTGCATTCATTGCAACAAGTGTCATATCGCCTGCGAAGATACTTCCCATCAGTGCATTGACAGGGTGACCGACGTTACGACAGGAAAGGAACGCCTGGTCGTTCGTGAAGAGGATTGTGTAGGCTGCAATCTCTGCTCCATCGTCTGCCCGGTGGAAGGAACCATCGAGATGGTCGAGATCCCGACCAACCAGCCCCCGCTCACCTGGAATCAACGTCAGGCAGCTCTTGCAGCAGGTGGAAGCAGCAGTTCGGATACAGCCTGATTCACTCCGTCATCATCTGACTTGCTGCTGCATAGCTTGTACTAGCGAGCGGAAGGAGCTACACCCAAGGATGCTCAAGAAAAGGGAGGGAGCAGGTTTGAAAAAATGGATTCGCGGCGGAACAGTCGTGACGGCAGCCGACACGTATCAAGCAGACGTCTTGATTGACGGGGAAAAGATCGTTGCGATTGGAAAAGAGCTGCATGCCGAAGATGCGGAGATCATCGATGCGACAGGGTGCTATCTGTTGCCGGGAGGGATTGATCCGCATACGCATCTCGACATGCCATTTGGTGGAACCGTTACAGCAGATGATTTTTTCAGCGGGACGAAGGCAGCGGCATTTGGCGGCACGACCAGCATTGTCGATTTTTGTCTGACCAAAAAAGGGGAATCACTCCATCAGGCGATTGCGACCTGGCATGAAAAAGCAAAAGGCAAGGCTGTGATCGATTACGGTTTCCACCTGATGATCTCGGATGCCAACGATGAGATTTTGCAGGAGCTTGAATCGGTGATCGCGACAGAAGGCATCACCTCGCTCAAGGTATTTATGGCGTATAAAAACGTCCTGATGGCCGATGATGAGACGTTGTTCAAGACGCTGATCCGCGCCAAGGAACTGGGGGCGCTGGTGCAGGTTCACGCCGAGAACGGCGACGTGCTGGATTATCTGACAAAGCAGGCACTGGCAGAGGGGAATACAGACCCGATCTACCACGCCTATACCCGTCCACCCGAAGCCGAGGGAGAAGCGACGGGCCGAGCTATTGCCTTGACCGCACTGGCTGACGCCCAGTTGTACGTCGTTCACGTCTCCTGCGCAGATGCCGTCAGACGGATCGCCGAGGCGAGGGAAAAGGGCTGGAATATCTACGGCGAGACGTGCCCGCAGTATCTGGTCCTCGACATTACGGATCTGGATCGTCCTGATTTTGAAGGAGCCAAATACGTATGGTCTCCACCGCTGCGCGAGAAATGGAACCAGGAGGTTTTGTGGAGTGCGTTGAAAAATGGCATCCTGCAAACGGTGGGTTCCGATCACTGTCCCTTCAACTTTGCGGGCCAAAAGGAGCTGGGACGCGGGGACTTTACAAAAATCCCCAATGGTGGGCCCATCATTGAGGATCGCATGACGATCCTGTTCTCGGAAGGCGTGCGCAAGGGGAAAATCAGCCTGAATCAATTCGTCGACATCACCTCCACGAAGGTCGCCAAGCTGTTCGGCATGTTCCCGCAAAAAGGCACGATTGCCGTGGGATCGGACGCTGACATCGTGCTGTTTGACCCGGCTGTTAAGCGTACGATCTCGGTCGAGACGCACCACATGAATGTTGACTACAATCCTTTTGAGGGGATGGAAGTGTACGGGGATGTCGTCTCTGTTCTGTCACGCGGTTCTTTTGTCGTTCGTGACAAGGAGTTTGTCGGTCAGGCGGGGGCAGGCAGGTATCTGAAAAGAGCGACGTTTTCCAGACCATGATCGGACAGATCAGTCGTGAATGGAGGGGGCATTGACAGTGGCGAGCAAGGTGAAGATTGGATTGATCCAAGCGAGGAACGACGTGCATGGCGATGAACCCGTACAGGTACACAAGGAAAAGGCCATCGAAAAACACGTCAAAATGGTGCGGGATGCAGCTGCACAGGGCGCCCAGATCATCTGCCTGCAGGAGATCTTTTACGGTCCTTATTTCTGTGCCGAGCAGAATACGAAATGGTACGAGGCGGCAGAAGAGGTGCCGGATGGTCCGACGGTGCAGCTTTTTCGCTCTCTGGCCCGCGAACTGGGTGTGGTCTTGATTCTCCCGGTATATGAGCGGGTCGGGATCGGTACCTATTACAATACGGCAGCCGTCATCGATGCGGACGGCAGCTATCTGGGGAAGTACCGCAAACAGCACATCCCGCATGTCGGAGTTGGCAGCGAAGGCTGCGGTTTTTGGGAGAAGTATTATTTCAAACCGGGCAATCTGGGCTATCCAGTGTTCGACACGGCGTTTGCCAAGGTCGGGGTCTACATCTGCTACGATCGCCATTTTCCGGAAGGCGCGCGCCTCTTGGGGCTCAACGGTGCAGAAATTATCTTCAATCCGTCGGCTACGGTCGCAGGCTTGTCTGAATATCTCTGGAAGCTGGAGCAGCCGGCGCATGCCGTCGCCAACGGCTATTACGTGGCTGCGATCAACCGCGTCGGGATGGAAGCTCCGTGGAATATGGGGGAATTTTACGGGCAATCGTATCTGGTGGACCCGAGGGGACAATTCGTCGCGGTCGGCAGCAGGGATCAGGATGAGGTGATCGTGGCAGAGATGGATCGCAACAAGATTCACGAGGTTCGCGATACCTGGCAATTTTATCGGGATCGCAGACCGGAGACCTACGAGGACATGGTAAAACTGCTGCCGTGAGAAGGGCGGGGAGGTGCTGCGGCGCCTTCCTTTTTCGTATGAGTGATTTAAGGCGAGGAGAGTTGGGAATGGACCAAAAAAGGATCGTCTACCGAGGCGTGGAGTACGAGGAAGCACGTTACGCTGTTGAGATGCAGCGCTACAAACGTGCGGAACGCCGCCATTTTCCAGGCGGAGCCAGTGCCAAGGCTGTCTTCGGTACAGGTGTCTA
>DASQMM010000390.1:0-6574 GCA_035645495.1 Brevibacillus sp.
CCTGCTTCAATGGCTTTGAGCAGCATGGCCGAACCATTGCCTGAGGTATCGTGAGTGTGCAGATGGATCGGGATGCTGATCTCCTGTTTCAATGCGCTGACCAGCTCGTAAGCGGCATACGGCTTCAACAGTCCGGCCATATCCTTGATCGCCAGGATGTGTGCGCCTGCTTTCTCCAGTTCCTTGGCGAGATTGATATAGTACGCCAGGTTGTATTTGGTCTTCGACGGATCGAGAATATCTCCGGTGTAGCAGATGGCGGCTTCGGCGATCTTGCCTGTGTTGCGAACCGCTTCGATGGCTGTTTGCATCCCGGGCAGCCAGTTCAGGCTGTCAAAGATTCGGAAGATGTCGATGCCATTTTCCGCCGAGGCTTTGACGAACGCATGAATCACGTTGTCCGGGTAGTTGGTGTAGCCGACTCCGTTTGCACCGCGCAGCAGCATCTGGAACAAGATATTCGGGATGCGCTCGCGCAGGATCTGTAATCTCTCCCATGGCGATTCCTGCAAAAAGCGCATCGAGGTATCGAATGTCGCGCCGCCCCACATCTCCAGGGAGAACAGACCTGCTCCCAGTTTTCCGGTCGCTTCGGCCACAGAGGCCAGATCATACGTGCGCACCCGTGTCGCGAACAAGGACTGATGCGCATCGCGGAACGTGGTATCGGTCAACAGGACTTGTTTTTGCTCCTGGATCCAGCGGACCAGACCATCTGCCCCTTTTTGATCCAGGATTTGTTTGGTGCCATCCGGATAAGGCTGGGCAAACGGTGTTCGCGGAATGCGTGGCGAATCAAAGTGCGGCTTTTTCCCCGGGTTGCCAAGACCGGGATAGCCGTTGACAATGGTGTCCCCGATGTAGGAGAGGAGCTTGGTGCCGCGGTCCTGACGGCTTGGGAAGACGAACAGCTCCGGCTTCGTATCGATAAAGGAAGTATCGTATTCTCCGCTAAGAAAATCGGGATGCGTCACCACATTTTCCAGGAAGGGCAGGTTGGTCTTGACGCCACGGATGCGGAATTCCCGCAAGGTACGCAGCATTTTGCGCGCTGCCTGATCAAAGCTGTTGCCGTAGGTCGAGATTTTCACCAGCAAGGAATCGTAGAACGGCGTAATGATTGCGCCGGGATAACCATTGCCGCCATCCAGACGAACCCCGAAGCCTCCGCCCGAACGCCAAGCAGAGAGACGGCCGGCATCAGGCAGGAAGTTGTTTTCGGCATCCTCCGTTGTGACGCGGCACTGGATGGCGTAGCCGCTCATGTGAATGTTTTCTTGCGAGGCGATGCCGATCTCCGGATCTGAGAGGCGATGTCCCTCCGCCACGCGAATCTGTGCCTGAACGATGTCGATGCCCGTGATCAGCTCTGTAATCGTATGTTCCACCTGAATGCGCGGATTCACTTCGATAAAATAGAATTGCTTATCCGGTGTCAGCAGGAATTCGACTGTCCCTGCGTTGGAGTAGCCCGCCTTGCTCATCAAGGTCAAGGCTGCCTGACAAATCTCCTCGCGCAGCTTGTTATCAAGGGAGAGGCTTGGCGCTACCTCGACCACTTTTTGATGACGCCTTTGTACCGAGCAGTCACGCTCGAATAAATGGACGATCTGGCCGTGCTGATCGCCGAGGATCTGTACCTCGATATGCTTGGGCTTCTCCAGGTAACGCTCCAGATAGACTTTGGCATTGCCAAAAGAAGAGCGGGCTTCCGAGCGGGCCCGATCCAAAGCATCCTGCAGCTCTTCCTGGCCGCGCACGATCCGCATGCCGCGTCCGCCGCCGCCCGAGACCCCTTTGATGATGATCGGATACCCGTATTCTTTGGCAAAAAGCAGTGCTTCCTGCAAGCTTTCGATCGGCTCAGGAGTGCCGGGGATAACCGGAATGCCGGCTTCCACTGCCATGGCGCGCGCTTCTACCTTGTCCCCAAATTTGTCAATCAGATCGGGAGAGGGCCCGATAAAAATAATTCCTTCTTCTTGACAGCGCTTGGCGAACTCCGCATTTTCAGCCAGAAAGCCATAGCCGGGATGGATCGCGTCTATGTCGTTACGTTTGGCGATCTCGATGATGCTGTCGATGTCCAGATACGCTTCGATTGGACCTTTTCCGGCACCTACCAAATATGACTCATCAGCTTTGAAGCGATGGATCGATACATTGTCCTGCTCCGAATAGATGGCAACGGTGCGTATTCCCAATTCTGTAGCCGCACGGAAAATCCGAATGGCGATCTCGCCGCGGTTGGCTACAAGCAAACGATTGATCTTTTTGGCAAGCATGTATTTCTCTCCTTTCTTCTCCCCAAATACTTTTGAATTTTTTATATAGTGTAAATATACAAAATAAAGGTTACAGAAGACAGTCCTTTTCAAAATTTCATCGCGAAGGTGTTAACGATGTAACAAAGTGCCTCATTTTTCGTGTGATTGCCATCAAAGTCGATCTGAATAGGGAAGGAGGAAGATGCCAAGACTGGTAGGGGAAAGGAGTGGTGCCTGTCATGGAACTCTTGCAAATGCCCCCTGCTCAGATCTGGCGCTTGCTGATCCCATCGGCATCTTGGATGTTTGCCTCTGAAGTGCCGGAAGACGAATTGATCTTCCACTACCGCGACCATATCTACTTTGTCAATCATGACGGTTCTGTGCTGGCGATGCCGAAGCCTGTTTGCTACGATCTGCTGGATTTGGGCACCTTGCTGGAATATCTGGCTACATCCGACGATACGATTGATTTTGATGATGAGGGCGCGTTTGATATCGGTTTTGTCCTCAAGCAAATGGGGTATGTGGTTCCTACGCGCAAAAAGCGGGAACGGGCAACCTACCAAATCGAGATTGTCAATACCGTCCTGCCCAAAGCACATGGCCACCGGTACGAATTGAAAAATGTCCAGTTTGTCTTCGCGCTCTATCATGCATTGATGCGCTGCCACAAGCTGAATGAGAAAACCGACTGGGAACACGAGCATGAAGTAAAAAGGATTGTCAAGGTAGAACCGAAAAGCTCCGACAAACTGCAAGCAAATCTGTAATTTCACCTATTGGCATAGTGAAAAATTGTGTTTGATAGGGTATGATAAATGAGTACATATGAAACGATTGGCGAGGAGGAAGAAATCATGTCAACTGTAGTAGAACGTCAAGGTGCATTTACTTTCAAAGGCGGTCCTGTAACGCTGCTCGGCCCTGAAATCAAGGTTGGGGATACAGCTCCAGATTTCACAGTAGTAGGTGGCGACCTGTCTCCTGTAACATTTGCAGATACCAAAGGAAGCGTGCGCATCATCTCCGTCGTTCCTTCCCTGGATACTGGCGTGTGCGATGCACAAACTCGCCGTTTCAATGAAGAAGCAGCGAAACTGGATGGCGTAACTGTCCTGACTGTGTCCGTCGACCTGCCATTTGCCCAAAACCGCTGGTGCGGCGCTGCTGGTATCGACAAGGTAAAAACCCTGTCTGACCACAAGGACCTCTCCTTCGGTACGGCTTACGGCGTAGCGATCAAGGAATTCCGTCTGCTGTCCCGTGCTGTATTCGTAGTAGATGCAAACGACAAAGTAGTATATGCCGAGTACGTACCGGCTGCTGGTGAGCATCCGAACTACGAAGCTGCGATCGAGGCTGCAAAAGCAGCGAAGTAAGGCAAAACCATATCGATCCACAAGAACCCTCTTCTAAAGTGAGTGAAGAGGGTTCTTTTCGGTTTCGCCATCCAACTAGCTACACGTTCTTCATCATGCAGCGAAACGATTCGTTGTAACGGAAGGTGGAAACGTATTTGAAAGCAGAACAAGTATCAGAGCATATCTGGAGTCTTCAATCCTGGCTGTTGGTGCCATGCCGAGTCTGGCTTGTGGCTGAGCCGGATGGAGTGACGCTGGTCGATGCGGGAATGCCTTTTATGGCAAAAGGAATTCTTGCACATCTCGAAAGGCTGCGACTGGGGAGACTGAAGCAAATTCTCCTAACTCATGGACACAGCGACCATGTCGGCTCGATCAAACGCATTCTGGAGCGGCATCAAGTCCCGGTCTATGCCCATGAGATCGAGATTCCCTATATGGTAGGAGAGCGAATCTATCCACGGCGAAAAAAGGCGGAACAAAACGTCACACAGGGATTGGCTAGTCCACTGCCGCAGAACGAACAGGGCGAGTTGACCGCTATTGGGGCATTGCGTCCTTATTTTACGCCGGGTCATTCCCTGGGTCACGTCGTCTATTACCATGAGCAGGATCGTGTTTTGCTGGGCGGTGATTTGTTCACGTCCAAAGCGGGGAAGCTGCACAGGCCGATGCCGATGTTTACCGCCAATATGGGAGAAGCGTTGCGAAGCAGTGAAATTCTGCGGCAATTGCATGTATTGCATCTGGAGGTCTGCCACGGCAAACCCGTGAAAAATCCGGGAGAACAATTGGACGCGTACCTGGAAAAGATGGGGGCATCATCTTCAATCTCCACAAGCGTGTAAGAAAAGTAAGAAAAAGGGATCGGGTCGAATGAAACGTATTCGACCTTTTTTGCGTCTTACGATAGAGGTGATAGCATGTACAGAATTCAGACTGCGCTTTGTGTTTTATTGACGTCTGTTCTGCTTTTGGCGGGCTGCGATATTTTGGAAAATAAACCGACCCAGCAGGCTTTTTCCACACCACCAGTACCTATGATTGCGTGGAAAGACAAGTCGGCTGTTTCCGTTCCGACTTCTTATTGCTGGACCTATGAAAATACGGGAACCTGTGTGGATACCGCAGCTCCCCCGGAAGTTATAGCAGAAAAGAAACCTGCAGCGATGCAAGTGAAGCCAGGCGCTGTCATCACCATTTCGTATGATCTCCCCCCGGTAGAAAAATCCCTAAGCATCTACCAATGGGTCGGTTCCAGTCAAATCGAGCAAGTTGTGGAAAACGAAAACCAATGGAAAGCTCCCGACCAGCCTGGATGGTATCTGTATGACGTACGTGCCCAGTGGGACCAGGGAGACGCCGGTCATGCCTTTGTGATCGAAGTGAAAAGCAATGCCAGCAGCCAGCTCCTGTAAAGGGGCGACAGGCTGCTTTTTTTACGATCAGAATGTGGCTTGGCGTAACTGAGTTTTCTTTACTATACTAATTAATGTTCAGGGATGACCGTAAAGGAGAGACAGCATGCGAGAAGAATTGATACGTTTTACGGCAGATGATGCAGATGCGGGACAGACAGTCCGTGACGTCCTGCAAAAGCGTTACGGAGTCTCGAGGCGTCTGTTGGTACGCGCCAAATTCAACGGACTGATCACGCGCAACGGAGCGCTTGTATTTGTCAATGAACAGGTCCAGCCCGGGGATGAGATCGCTGTGCTGGTAGATGAAGAAGAGACGGAAGCGGTGCAGCCGGAGGAGATGCCGCTCACGATACGCTATGAAGATGAGGACCTGATGGTAATTGCCAAGCCGGCAGGGCTGGTCGTCCACCCGACAGGGAATCATCCTGCAGGCACTCTCGCCAACGGTGTGGTCGCATACTGGCAAAAGCGGGGGGAGAAACGCAGATTTCGGGCCGTCAACCGACTGGACAAGGATACCTCTGGCTTGCTGATCGTCGCGAAAAATCAGTGGGCGCATGAGCAGTTCAGCCGTATGCAGCAAGAGCGCCGCCTCACGCGCATCTATCAGGCGATTGCCGAGGGGATTGTCATACCGGATGCAGGTGTGTTGGATCACCCCATCGGTCTGGCAGAGAATTCGTTTATCACGCGGCAGGTACAGGAGGATGGTCAGACTGCAGTCACGCATTTTCGCGTGTTGGCGCGAGGTGACGGCATGAGCCATGTCGAGCTGAGACTGGAGACAGGAAGGACGCATCAGATTCGGGTGCATATGAGCCATGAAGGACATCCTTTGGCAGGCGATGATCTCTACGGAGGAGCGAGGACCTATATCGGCAGGCAAGCACTTCACGCAGCCGAACTCGCCTTTCTCCACCCTCGCACTGGCATGGAAATGAAATGGAGCGAACCGTTGCCTGCTGATATGCAGCACTTGTTGAAACGATTTTTTGCATGATAAGCCCGAATGCCAATTTCCCTCTGGAAAAATGGAAGCGTTTTCGATAAGATCATAACTATAGACCATAACGAATGAGACACTCGACAATAGCTGGCTGTCTGTGGGGGAAATCCCGCAAGGATCTTCTTCATGTTAGCAGACTTGGCCCAGCTTGCGCCTGAGGCTTTGTTTCGGAACGATTGACGATGGGGGTACCCCCTAATTTGTCATGCCTCCGATGCAAGCCTGGGGGTAAGCTGGGCTTTTTGCATTTGTCTGCGATAAGGAGGGCCAGGGAAATGGAGGAGAAGATCAGATGAAGTTGCTATCGTATCGGCAACGGGAGGAAGAACAGTATCGCGCTGGGCTTACTGATGGGGAGTGGGTATGGGATGTGGCACAGCTCCTGCCCGATGCCCCCGACACGATGGAAGGGCTATTGGGGAATTGGGAGCATTGGCGAACACTGCTGAGCAAGATGGAGCAGGAGAAGAAGCTGAATAGCCATGCCGGCCTAAAGCTGGAGAGCTTGCTGCTCGG
>DASQMM010000391.1:0-3651 GCA_035645495.1 Brevibacillus sp.
GATTGGGATGTGAAAAAACAGCGCGGCTGGAAATATGCCTACGACCAGCTTATGGCCCAATTGCATCCCGGCGCCGTGATCTTGCTGCATTCGATTTCCAAAGACAACGCAGAAGCACTCGGAGCTTTCATTGACGAGGCTCACAAGCGCGGATATGTGTTTAAAAGCCTGGATCAATTGCCCCGTACCCAGACACCCCCTCCTGCTCCTTCACCTGCAACGTAATGAAAAAAATCCCGCCACCCTTCGATAAAAAAGGGGCGGGATTTTTGCGATTGTGCTTCTTATTCTCGATCCAGCAAAGAGGCACCTGCGATGCCGGGATGCGTCATTTCAAACGGGTCCAAAATGAGATCCAGCTCTTCTTCTGTCAGGACATTATGCTGCAAGCAGAGTTCCCGTACCGATTTTCCAGTCAGAATCGCTTCTCTGGCGATGCGGGCAGCTGTCTCGTACCCG
This sequence comes from Brevibacillus sp., assembly GCA_035645495.1. GTDB lineage: Bacteria > Bacillota > Bacilli > Brevibacillales > Brevibacillaceae > Brevibacillus. Next base: position 460 of record DASQMM010000391.1, read on the forward strand.
AGATGAGGGTTCACAGCTGTGATTACCCCAACACTCTTTTCCACGTATTCCTTCATGCGCTCGCGATTGGCTTCAATACCTACGAGGCAGTACTCGGTGAAGGCGCGGAAAGCATTGTCCATAATACTGATGGATTGCAGCAAATTGAAGACAAGCACAGGCTCCATGACGTTTAGCTCCAGTTGACCTGCTTCCGATGCGAGACAGATCGTATGGTCGTTGCCGATCACCTGGAAAGCGACCTGATTGATGACCTCTGCCATAACCGGGTTTACTTTACCTGGCATGATCGAAGAACCTGGCTGGCGTGCAGGCAGGGAAATTTCCCCGAGACCAGCGCGCGGACCGGATGCCATCAGACGCAAATCATTGGCGATTTTGGACATGTTCATCATACAGACCTTCAATGCTGCCGAAACCTCTGTATAAGCATCGGTATTCTGTGTCGCATCGACGAGATGTTCGGCGCCTTGCAGCGGGAAGCCGCTGATTTCTGCCAGGGTTTGCACGACTTTCGTGATATATTTGGGGTCTGCATTCAATCCGGTACCTACTGCAGTCGCCCCCATATTAACTTCATACAAGTGCTGGCGGGATTGCTTGATCCGCTTCATATCGCGTTCCAGGACGCGGCGATACGCTTCAAATTCCTGCCCCAGACGAATGGGAACAGCGTCCTGCAAATGGGTACGTCCCATTTTGATGACATCATCGAATTCACGTGCTTTTTCTCCAAACGCGTCATGCATCGTCTGCATGGTCACGAGCAATTTGTCCAACAGAGTCAGAGTAGCCAGATGAATGGCGGTTGGAAAGGCATCATTCGTCGATTGGGACATGTTCACATGCGTGTTCGGGCTCAGGTGGAAATAATCCCCCTTCTTCTCGCCCAGAAGCTCCAATCCCCGATTCGCAATGACTTCATTGGCATTCATATTAATGGAAGTACCCGCGCCACCTTGGATCGGATCCACGATGAACTGGTCATGCCACTGTCCGGCAATAATCTCTTCTGCCGCTTGCACAATGACATTCCCCAACCGAGGATTCAATCGGGATACCTCCATGTTGGCAATCGCTGCTGCTTTTTTCACCATTGCCATAGCAATGATCAGCGAAGAATGAAGACGGTAACCGGTGATGGGAAAGTTCTCTGTCGCCCGCATGGTTTGGACACCATAATAGGCATTCACAGGAATCTCTTTTTCACCCAGAAAATCCTTTTCAATTCGAAACGATTGTTGTTCCATCTTGTTCGACCAGCTTTCCTAGTAATTGTTGGTTGTATGCCACCCCCATTCTACCATAGAAACAGGAAAAAGGGCTGTTGAGATGAAACGTGGTTTTCTTTTCTCCGTCCAATTGGGTAGAATGTGTATCATCATCTACAAAATCGAGGGGGATACCATGAAGAAATTTTTACTCCTTCTGTTGACTGCTGCTATCTTGCATGGATGCAGCAGTACATCAGCACCCGCCGAACCTGCTGAAACGCAGCCACCCGCTGCGAATGAGCCAGCGACTCCCGCGCCGACACAACCGCAAGAACCTGCTCCCGCACCAAAGGCCGGACAAGAAGAACCCGAACCGACTTCCGATATGACGTATGGAAATGATATTTTCCAAAAAGTGACTGTCCGTAAAACGGGCGAAGATACTTTCGAGGTGAAAGGACAGGCGAAGGTCTTCGAAGCTGTCGTCAGCTATGTAGTCGAGGATGGTCACAACGAGTTGGCTGAAGGCTCCTTCACCACTTCGGCAGGCGCTCCCGAATTTGGAGATTTTACCTACACCTTGAAAGTAAAAAAAGCGGAACCGAATTCAACCCTGTTGCTCATCCTTTTTGAAAAAAGCGCCAAAGACGGAAGCAGAAGGATGGAATTGATCATTCCGCTGCCTGAAAAATGAATATCCACTACGACGTAATCGGTGACGGTTTTCCTCTCGTCTTTCTGCACGCGCTCGGGACAGACCATCGGGCGATGCAGGCATGGAGTGAACCGGTTTTTCAACAGCGTCCTGGCTATCAACGCATCTATGTGGACCTGCCCGCACACGGTCGAAGTGATATCGGGGACGATGCGACAACCTCCAATGATCTTTTGGCGGGATTGCTGGACTCGCTAGACACCCTGCTGGGCGATCGCCGCTTTGCCCTCGTCGCTAAATCATTCGGTGGCTACATGGCTCAAGGCATTTTTCATCGGAAATCAGCTCTGATCGATGGCCTGTGCTTGCTCGCCCCTGCTCTTCACCGTTCTGATCGAGCTTTGCCGCCACATGTTGTTCTGGAGCGGGATGAATCCGCCCTCTCTGGCTTGGAGCCGGATGCAGCTGCGGCTGTGGAGACCCTTTTCGTTTTGCAGACAAAAGCGAGCATCGCTGCTTTTCTACAAGAGGTTCAGCCGGGACGTCTGCTCGCCAACCGCGCCTTTCTGACATCCGAGTGGCGAACAAAAGGCTACTTTTTCTCCTTTGATCCGTTTGAATCTGACAAGGTTTATCCGCAGTCTGTATTGTTGCTATTGGGAAGACAGGATGCCATTTGCGGCTACCAGGATCACTTGACGCTTCTTTCGTCCTTTCCCCATGCTTCCTGCTCCATCCTGGATCGGGCTGGCCATATGCTGGAGGTCGAACAGCGCAGGACCGTGCAAAGTCTCTTCTCCGACTGGCTGGATCGCCTGGAATCCTTCCAAGATAGTTCTCTTGAAAAACAGCCTACTGCCTGATGCCCTTTCATGCTGAAAAGACCAAACGCCCCCTCAGACGCCAGTGCTTCCTTTCGCGTCCGTGGGGGCGTTTTATTATCGAAACATCGAAATTTGATCCAGCTTGCACATGATGAACTTTTCTAATCCTCTTCTTGGAACCTTCTGATTTTATGGTATAATCTGGGTGTCGTTTTCTTCAGACAATGGATAGGAGGGAGTTCGTGATCCAGGAATATGGCATCGGGTGGGGGACGCTCGCCCTAATCAATGCGGGGATTGCCCAAGGGAAGAACCGCAGCGGATTCAACTGGTTTCTGCTTTCCTTGCTGCTCGGACCAATCGCTACTTTGATACTCGTCCTTGTAGAAAAACGGCCGGAAATGTGAAACCCCTCTCCGTCGAAACGAAGAGGGGGCTGTATCTTATTTTTCCGTTAATTCATTTTTCTGACTATCTTTGTAGCAATCTATGCATAGAC
>DASQMM010000392.1:0-2174 GCA_035645495.1 Brevibacillus sp.
AGTGGAAAAGCGCCTGCTGCGGGAACCGGCGGCAAGAGCGCTGGAAGCGTTGTTCGCCCAGGCGAAGCAAGACGGGGTTGAACTGTATGCGGTATCGGGCTACCGCTCGTATAAAACACAAAAATCACTCTATGAAACGTATGTGAGAACGCAAGGGGAGGCCCATGCGGCAGCCTTCAGTGCCGTTCCTGGAAAAAGCGAGCACCAAACGGGATTGGCAATGGATGTATCCGGCCTGGATCAAGCGACCCGCCTGGAACAAACCTTTGCGGATACGCCAGAGGGCATGTGGCTCGCGGAAAAATGCGCTGCTTTTGGCTTTATCATTCGGTACCCGAAGGGCAAGGAGGACATTACCGGCTATGCCTATGAGCCGTGGCATCTGCGCTATGTCGGGAAAGAAATGGCAGAGGAAATCATGTTGCGGGGCATTACATTGGAAGAGTATTTTCAAGAGAGCAGTTCTTCTTGAAGCTCATTAAGATGAAGAGAGGTATTCTGGAACGAAAGAATTAGTTCCCGAATACCTCTTTCTCAACTATTTGCGGAAGACATGGTCTTTTTTCGTTTTCTTGTACTGTAGATTTGCCTGAATTGCGAAATAAAGATAGATGATGATCATAACCGGCAGAACGAGCCAGGATAGACCTCTGAACAGGGCAAATGGAGTTTCGAAGAGAAAAGCCCTCCAGAACGCAGCTCCATGTAAATCCCACAGTCCTGGTGTATAGTAAAGCAAACGTGGATCAAGCAATACTCCCGGATCTATCGCGTCAGAAGAGATGAGTGCCATCAGTATGGGGATAAAGGTAAGAGCTAAAGTAGCCCACATATCCGAAAGCCGCTTATAACGTCCCGCTTTGGAATCCACATCCGAAAAGATCTCATCGCTTCCTTGGTTGTCAGCTTTCTTAAAATATTGATATCCAGAGCTTTTCGTGCCCGCTATATGTTCCCAGCCGCTGTCCTCAAACAACGCACAGTAATCTTCGAAATCCTCCTGCTTTTTAAACGTACGGTAATCGACTTTGATCTTTGCATGATCTGGTTTTGTAGGTTCAAATTCATAGCCGAACATCGTCTTTCTGGTGAATCGGTAACCTTGCTTTGCCATTCCGTTCAGCCATTTTTCTTCTGCGTCAAAGTTGGTGAAGAACTTGTATTTTTTCATTCATCGTCCTCCATTCTTATTTCAGTCGTTCCGTTGTTACGTTGATCATATGTTTCATTCGCTCAAGGTCTAGTCGCAAAATTTCCAATCCTTCGCTGGTAATGGCATATACTTTACGGCGGCTGTCCTCGCTGGCGACAGGCTGAATGAACTTCAGCTTTACCAGATTCTCAATTGCTCCATAGAGGGTACCCGCGGCCATTCGGACTTGCCCACCGCTAAGTTCCTCTACTTTTTGCATGATTAGATAACCGTGGGCTGGCTCGATCAAGGCCAACAAAATATAATAAACGGTTTCGGTCAAAGGCAAATGTTTATCTCTCACCAAGATTCCACTCCTATCCACGGTTATATATCGTTACACTGTATAGTAATACTATATACAGTTCCACTTAATAATGCAACAAAAAAATAGTGATTCACCTCCTTCATTAGAAAGGTAATCGCTATCTGTTTTCTGGATTCGAACTGTTGCTCTCATGAACGCCGACATCCTGAGGTGCTAGAAATTCTTTTACAATCCAAGCGGGAAGGTGATAGGATGCATCGTGAACATGCTCTAGAGAAGGTTACGAGTTGCACGTATGAGGAATTGGTAGAGTGGAAGAAACATGTCCTGTTTTGTTTGAAGTGGCACAGGAAGGATCAGAACCAGTATGAAATCGATGATTGCGAATTTTTGCTGGAGAAAATCGAGGAGCAGATAGCGCATTTGGATGCCCGCAGGAGGTTGGGAAGGTAAAAGCCTTATGGAGTTTACCTTCCAAGCAGACCTCCCGGCGTGAAGAGGGGAAAAAGTAGTGTTACCTCGGAATACGAATACTGGACAGTGGCCAATAGACCACTTCTGCACGGCCGACTACATGATCCAGCCTGACTGGCCCGATCATACGGCTGTCCATGCTGTTATTGCGGTTGTCACCCATGACGAACACGCTTCCTGGTTCGACTGTTATGGGGCCGAAATCATCCGTCAAAGTAACCCCTGCCGCTGCAGCCTTCT
>DASQMM010000393.1:0-1661 GCA_035645495.1 Brevibacillus sp.
GGAGATATGCTGGTGGACAATGACGGGTGCTTTGTTGTTGTAGCAGAAGAGGTAGCTGATTTTGTCTGCACCCAGGTCACACAGATTCACCGGACACCGGTCTCCTTCGAGCGGATGGCTTGGGAAGAATTTACGCCCCCGGCTCCGCGTTTTACGGAAAAAACCATTACAGTACCCTCTCCACGGACGGACGCAGTACTAGGCGAGGTGTATCATTTTTCACGAGCCAAAGCCTTGGTCCCCATCCGTGCAGGCAAGGTCAAGGTGAATTGGAGGGTCGTAGAGGATCCCTCGTACTCCTTGCAGTCCGGAGACATGGTATCACTGGCAGGGTTCGGCCGATTCAAGGTTCTCGATGTGACGGGACCGACTCGAAGCGGCAGACTTCGGATGCTGGTAGGGCTGGTCGATTAGGGTAAAAATAGGGACGATAGGCTAAAATTTTGCGGTATCGGAAGGAAATGCTGCACGACTTGTCGAAATAAAGTGGAACGATTATCGGGAAAAGTGGGGGGTTCATGTGTCTTTAACGCCGCTGGACATACACAATAAAGAATTCAGCACTGGCTTTCGAGGGTATAATATCGATGAAGTGAATGAATTTTTGGATCAGGTCATCAAGGACTTTGAACTCCTGATCAAGGAAAAAAAAGAAATGGAAGAGCGCATCGCCATTTTGAATGAGCGCGTAGACCATTACAAAAGCCTGGAAGAAAATCTGAGCAAGTCGATTCTCGTCGCACAGGAGACGGCTGAGGACGTGAAGTCCAATGCGCGCAAGGAAGCGCAGCTGATCCTGAAGGAAGCGGAGAAGAACGCAGATCGCATCGTAAACGAAGCGCTTGCGAAATCGCGCAAGATTGCCATCGAGATCGAAGAGTTGAAAAAACGTGCTTCCGTCTACCGGATGCGTTTTCGCACCTTGCTCGAAGCCCAATTGGAAATGCTGGAGCATGGCGCTTGGGACGATATTGAACAGGCTGATTCTGCTGTTGCTGTGGAATAAAAGATTGACGCTTTGTCGAAGATGAGACTATAATGGATTACAAATTTTGATATTTGGATGAAACGATGAACGGGACGAGTACGTAAGGTCCGCTGCCAAGAGAGTCGGGGTCAGGTGAAAGCCCGTCCAGCAGCCTTGCGGAATATCACCCGGGAGTTCAATAACCGAAAGCTAACTCCATGCTTCGATGGATTGGCAAGTAAGTGCGCGAGTCATTCCCGTTACGGAATGTAATGAAGTGAAGCGAGTCTTTGCCGTGTTTTTCGTATGCGGCATAACTCGTTTAATCAGGGTGGTACCACGGGAGCTTTCTCTCGTCCCTATTTTGGGATGAGGGAAGGCTTTTATTTATTTTTATAGGAGTGAATGAGGCTATGGATTACAGCAAAACGCTTCAATTGCCAAAAACCGAGTTTCCGATGCGAGGCAATCTGCCTGCGCGTGAGCCACAAATGCAAGCGGTATGGGATGAGAAGGACATCTACCAAAAAGTACAGGAGCGCACCAAAGGACGCCCTCCATTTGTTCTCCACGACGGTCCTCCATATGCGAACGGGGATATCCATATCGGCCACGCTTTGAATAAAATTATCAAAGACATGATTGTCCGCTACAAATCGATGGCGGGTTTTGACGCTCCCTATGTGCCAGGTTG
>DASQMM010000394.1:0-2945 GCA_035645495.1 Brevibacillus sp.
TATGCGGTTGTGTACTACGCCTATACCGTACCATGCTATTTGCTGTTTGTAAAGGCTTCCTTGTGGATGTTTTCCAGTTCAACGAGACAACGCTGCGCCCAAGCAGACATTTTTTTCATTTTCTCCATCTCTCGTTCCAAGGCAGTCCGGACCGATTCCTTGTAATCGGGGATGGCAGCATTGTAGCGAATCACGGATTGTCCAGGCACATAAAATTTCTCCAGATAAGACAAGGCCGTACGTTGGTGAAACAGGGGAACATCTACCTCGTAGGAAGTATGCAAGTCCCCTTGCGTCGGGTATTTGGTCACAGCCAAAACCTTCACCAGCAGCTTGCCATCATGATTCTCCAACACCTCTGCCACATATTCGCCTGTTTTATAAGGGACCCGGACAATATCACCCGTATTCCAGTTCATATTCTCATCCTCCTTCTCATGAATTGCTCCAAAGACTATGCCCTGTCAGGCATAGTGCTATTGCATGAGCTCCTCCAGTTTTTGGCGGGCCAGAGTAAGGACCTCTTCCGCTGTGAGATTTGCCTGACCGCCACCTTGTGCAACCGCCGGGCTCCCGCCGCCTTTGCCATCGATCGCAGGCAGTACCTCTTTCATCAGTTGATTCATTGCAACAGGCACATCCTGACCGCGTGAAAAGACAAGCTGCCGTTTGTCTCCGGTCGTCGCCAACAACGAAATGACATCCGAGGCTTGCGCGTTCACCTGTTGGGCAAAATGTTGCAATTGCTGGATCGTCCTGTCGGGAAATCCTTTTTGCAGCAAACGATACGCCCCCATGGGAGTCGATTCAGACAGTACTTGGCGAACCTCTTCTGCCAGCAGCAGCCGCTCTTTTTCTTGCAAAGCTTGCTTGAGTGTGTCGCGCTCCACCAGCAAACGCTCCAGTTCTGCGCTAAGTTCCGCTTCATTGGTTCCCAGCAATCGAACTGCCTCGCTTAATCTTCGCTGTTTGACCGTATACTCGCGCATAGCGCGCCAGCCGCAGAGAAATTCCAGCCGTACATTGCCGCGATGGCGTTCCCAACCCAGTATCTTGACCAGCCCCACTTCTCCGGTACGGGATGGATGCGTTCCGCCGCAGGGGTTGTAATCAAAATCCGGGATGATCACCAGGCGGATGTCTTTTGTGACGGTCGGCAGCTTGTGAATCGGCAATGCCTGCAGTTCGTCCTCATCGACAAAGCGAGCGATGATCGGGTGATTTTCCAGTATGATCTGGTTGGCTTGACGTTCTACTTTTTCCCAGACGTCAGATGTCAGTTCATCCAATCGCACATCAATCGTGACACGTTCGCTTCCCAAATGGAAGGCTACGGTCTCAGCGTCAGCCACTTCGCGGAAGGAGGCCGATAAAATATGCTGACCGGCGTGCTGCTGCATATGGTCGAAACGGCGCTCCCAATCGATCTGCCCGTTTACCTGCACCCATGACTCAGGGAGCTGCTCTGTCAGGCGGTGGCGAATCTCCCCGTCGATTTCTTCTACGTCGATGACCCGAACCTCTCCCAGGAAGCCATGGTCGGCAGGCTGTCCGCCACCGGTCGGGTAAAAGGCCGTTTGGCTTAGTACGACGTACGGTGTTCCATCCGCTTCGACTCCTCGTTTCGTGATCGCAGCTGTGAAGGCCTGCTGGTAAACGTCTTGATAATACAGTCTTTCTTTCATATTTACTCCTTGCTGCTGGAGTCTGGCATCGCCCGAATGTGCTCCAACCATTTTCTCTGCCTCCCAGTACCCGTATAATAGGGGCGGGAGGCGATTTCGTTGAACAAAAAATATTTTACGCCCGAAGAAGCAAATCAACTGTTGCCATATGTACGAGAAGAAATCTCTTTTTTGCAAGGATTAAAAAGCCAATTTCAGGATGCCTATCGGGAACGCGAGCAAATGAAAAAATCGCAGTCCGCGACAGAAGACGACCTGTTCACCTTGGAATGCAAGCTGGAATTCATGGAAATGGAAGCCCAGATGCGCCTTCAGCACTTAACAGCCAGCGGAATCCAGGTGAAGGACATCGATGTGGGACTAGTGGATTTCCCCGCTCTACTCAACGGTGAAGAAGTCCTGCTCTGCTGGCGCGAAGGAGAAGAGGCTGTCGAGCACTATCACGGTCTTTATGACGGCTTTATCGGCCGCAAAAAGCTGGACTAGAAGAACTGCACTTTAAGCGAGCAGCTCGGCTATTTTTGCGTCTCGCTGCAAGCGTTCTTCCGGTGTAGCCAGATCGTATTTTTTCAACAGGTGAAAAAGTTCATTCAACTGCTCCTGAGTCAAATCCGTCGCTAGCAAAGCCGCAAGCTGATCGGCGCGTTCTCCCGGCAGGAAGGGGGTCTGCTCCGACAATTTCTTTTGCACGTCAGCCACCGTGTGGTTCAATCTGCACTCTCCCATGAATCATACCTCCTGTTTACTGCACTTTTTGCCATCATACCATGAGTGGTCCTGTGAAAAAAAGGCGTACAAGCCCATGGAGCTGTACGCCTGTTTGCTTATGCTCTTTTGCGGACGCGAAAATTGGACTCGATCAGCAGCCAGTTTTGCGGAAATGGCAAACCCAATTTCCAGTAGCTGACACCCCTTAGACCCATCTGTTTAACCAGATTAAACTTGGCTTGGATAGAACGCGCGTCCTCAAACCACACCTGATGACGGCGACCTTCGTCATCTGTGTACTCAAAAAAGGGAGCCTGCGCTCTGGCGTCATACTGTATCGCTACATTTTCCCTCGCGGCGAGTGCGATTGCCCCTTGGGCGCTCAATGCCCTGGCAGTCGTTCCTGGCTGAAAAGGAAGCGTCCAGTCATAGCCGTACAGGTTTTGCCCCATCATGATTTTTTCCGCGGGCATCTCCGTCTTTGCATACTGCAATACTCGGCGTACCGGGCCGATGGGCGAGACAGCCATCGGCGGACCGCCGCTGTACCCC
>DASQMM010000395.1:0-5131 GCA_035645495.1 Brevibacillus sp.
CCGTTAAACATGAATATCCTCCTTTTTTTCATGGAGCTGAGGCAGGGAGGACAACAAGGTTTTGGTATAGCTGTCCACAGGATTAACGAAAATCTCGTTTACATGGCCGATCTCCACGATGCGGCCTTTTTGCATCACAGCCATGCGATCGCACATGTAGCGGATGACGGCCATGTTGTGGGAGATGAACAGATAGGTCAGATTTCGCTCGCGTTTTAGCTCCTGCAAGAGATTCAGCACATTCGCCTGCACGGAGACATCCAGCGCGGAGGTAGGCTCATCCAGCACGACAAAGCTGGGGTCGGTGATCAGGGCGCGAGCGATGGCGATCCGTTGGCGCTGTCCGCCGCTGAACTCGTGCGGATAGCGGTTCAGATGATCCGGCTTCAAGCCGACGCGGGTGATCAGGGCTAGAAGGCGTTCCTTGCTGCCCTTCTCTTTTCGCTCAGCTGGAGGTAAAGCGAGCAGCGGCTCAGTAATGATCGCCTGTACGCGCATGCGCGGGTCCAGAGACGACTGCGGGTCTTGAAAGACGATCTGCATCTCGCCCGGCTTCAAGCGGTTAAATCGGTTGCCATTCCACAATGAATTCCCTTCATAGGTGATCGTTCCAGATGTTGGTGGCTCCAATCCGGTGATCATTTTCCCCAAGGTGCTTTTCCCGGAGCCTGACTCTCCGATCAAGCCGAATGTCTCTCCGCGGGTGATGGCAAAATCCACCCCGGCCACGGCCTGGAAGCGGTGATTGCCTTTTGTGTATTCCTTGGAAACGCCGTTTACGGCAAGCAACGGGTTCATTTATTGGTTCCTCCCCCAGCACGATACTTGATGGGTCAGCGAGCCAGAGACGGCACGCTCCAGGACGGGATGATCTTCCCGGCAGATGGGCAGAGAACAAGAACAACGGGGCGCAAAAACACACCCATCAGGGCGGTTGCGCAGGTCGGGCGACTCTCCCGGGATCGCCAAGAGGGGCTGGCCTTGCTCTGCAAGATCGGGCAGGGCGCCAATCAATGCTTTGGTATAAGGATGGCAAGGAGAGTGCAAGACCTCTTCCGTCGTTCCTGTCTCGACGACCTCGCCTGCGTACATCACGACGACACGCTGGCATACCTGTGCCACGACCCCCAGGTCATGGGTGATCAGCATAATGGAGGTGCCGCGCTTTTGCGCCAGTTCTTGCATCAGCTTGAGCACCTCATGCTGAATCGTTACGTCGAGTGCAGTGGTCGGCTCGTCCGCGATCAAGAGGTCGGGCGGGGCAGACATCGCCAGGGCAATCACGACGCGCTGGCGCATTCCGCCGCTCAGCTCAAACGGGTATTTGCGTGCCACCAGCTCCGGATCGTTGATCTGCACCTCGGCCAAGCTCGCGATCGCCTGTCTGTACGCTTCTTTATAGGAAATACTGCGGTGCCGATGAATCACCTCCGCGAGCTGATCGCCGATGCGCATGGTGGGATGCAGCGCGGTCATCGGCTCTTGAAACACCATGCCGATCTCCTTGCCGCGCAAGCTTTGCCACTCCTTTTTAGGGAGCGATAGCAGGTTCTTTCCTTTATAAGAGATCGAACCTGTGGAGATGTGGGCGTTCTTTTCCAAAAGGCCCAGGATGCTTAGTGCTGTTACCGATTTTCCCGAGCCGGATTCGCCGACAACGCCGACGATTTCGCCCTCTTCGATGGAGAAGGATACCGCTTGCAGCGCTTTGACCCTGTCTTGCATGGATTCAAACTCCACCGAGAGATTATGGATTTCCAGCAGCATGTACATCACCCCTAAGAACGGTTTGCTTTCGGATCGAGGATATCCCGGATGCCGTCACCGATTAGATTAAAGCCGCAAGAAGCCAGGAAAAGGGCCAGTCCCGGAAAAGTCGGGTACCACCAGTAATCCAACAGGTATTTCCAGCCGATGCTGATCATAGCCCCCCACTCCGGTGTAGGCGGCTGTGCGCCCAGGCCGAGAAAGCCCAAGGTAGCGACGAGCAGAATCGCGTCCCCGATATCGAGTGTCACCTGGATGATGACGGGTGACAGGGCGTTCGGGATGATATGACGGACAATGATGCGCCAGGAAGGAATGCCGAAGGTAACGGCCGCCTTGACAAAAAGCTTTTCCCGCAGTGCCAGAGTCTCCGCACGTGCCAACCGGACATAGACCGGAATCTTGATGATGGCGATGGCGAGCATCGCATTTTGCAGGTTGGGACCCAGCGTCGCCGCGATGGCCATCGCCAGGACGAGAGCGGGGAAAGCGAGGATGATGTCCATGAGCCGCATGATGAGCTGATCAATCCTGCCGCCGAAATAGCCGGAGATGGCTCCGATGATGGTGCCGATCACGCCAGCGCCGACGACGACCGCGACCCCGACGCCGAGAGAAAGACGAGCGCCGTACAGAATGCGTGTGAAAATATCCCGGCCGACCTCATCTGTCCCGAACCAATGATCGGCACTTGGTGGAGCAAAGCGCTCGGGAATATTGATTTTGGTCGGCTCATACGGACTGATCAGCGGCGCGAAAATCGACAGCAGCAGGATCAGCAGGAGCAAAAACAGGCCCAAAAGAGTGAGCGGATTGCGGCGGATCTTGTACCAAAAGGGGTTGACCGTCTTGGCTGATCTTGCTGCTGGAAGCGATTCGGTTTTCAACGTTGTACCAGACACCAGCTTTTCCCCCTATTCCTTGATTTGCGGATCTAGCGCGTAGTAGGTCAGGTCGACCAGAAGATTGATGATGACATAGCCAAGCGAGATCACAAAGGTAAAGCCCATGATCGCCGGGAAATCGAGGAAGGCGATCGATTCGACGACGTATTTGCCCATGCCAGGCCAGCCGAAAATCGTCTCGGTCACGACCGCGCCCCCGAGCAGCGAGCCGAAGCTGAGTCCCACTACCGTAATCGTCGGGATCAAGGCATTGCGCAAAGCGTAGCGGAACAGCAGGACTGGACCGTGGATGCCGTTGGCCAGCGCTGTGCGGATGTAGTCCTGACCGAGCACCTCCAGCATGCTGGCACGCACCTGACGGGTAACGGTAGCCAATTGGGCGAAGGCGAGCGTGCAGGCTGGCAGGATGAGATGCCAGAGACTGTTGGAAAAGGCTGCCCAGTTCCCAGTCAACAGACTGTCCACAAGGAAAAGACCTGTGATCGTCGGCGGAGGGGTGACCATCAGGTCGATTCTTCCGCTGGAGGGCAGGAGGTTAAACACTTTGTAAAAGAGCAGGATGCCGACCAGGCCGCTCCAGAAGACCGGAGTCGAGATGCCTGCAATGGAAAAGAAGCGTCCTGCGTGGTCCCAGCCGGTATCTTTTTTGACGGCTGAGAGAATGCCGATGGGAATGCCGATGACAATCGCGATGACAAACGCAGTCAGGGCAAGCTCAATCGTGGCGGGGAAAAAGGTAATCAGATCGTTGATGACAGGTTGCTGCGTACGGATCGAGTCGCCAAAATCACCTGCAAGAAGCCCCTTCATATAGGTAAAATATTGGACCCAGACTGGTTGGTCTAGGCCCAATTGACGACGAACTTCCTGCAGTGTTTCCTCACTGGCGCGTTGCCCGACCATCATTCGTGCCGGGTCTCCGGGAATGACATGGGAGAGAAAAAAGGTGATCAGCGTCACTCCGAACAAGACCAGCACGAGCATGGCAAGGCGTTTGGTGATGATTTGTCTCACGAGGAAAACACTCCTTCAAACGGCTTTATTTGGACATGTCGGCGAGGTTGTAGATCCCCTCCAGCATCGGGTTGAACACAAAGCCTTTGACCTGCTTGCTGATCGGGAGCTGGAAATCCATCTGATAGAGATAGAGGTACGGCGCTTCGTCGATGACGATGTTTTGCGCTTCCTTGTATAGCTTTTCACGTTCTGCCTTGTCGTTGATCTGGGCTGCCTTGCGCACCAGCTCGTCCACCTTGTCATTTTTGTAGAACGCGCGGTTGCCGGCGAGGCCGAAGTTGTTGGAATCAAACCAGTAGTTCATGAACATGTACGGATCCCCGAAGTCCGGGCTCCAGACGCCGAGTGCCAGGTCGAATTCGCCTTTGTCCATCATTTCGCGAGAGGTGGCGTAGGCGATTTTTTTCAGATTGAGCGTTACACCCACATCTGCGAAAAAGGATTGCAGAGCCAGTGCTTCGGTCTCCCACCATGCTTTGTTGTCCGAGTACAGAAGATCGAGCTTCAGATTGCTGGCACCTGCTTCAGCCAGCAGGGCTTTTGCTTTTTCCACATCGCGCTTGTATTGGTGTGCGGATTCGTCATGACCCCAGAGACCTTTGGGAATCGGACCGCGCATTTGGGTCGCGAAGCCTTCCTGGACAGAGGAGGTCAGAGCATCGTAGTCGACGGCGTAGCTCAAAGCCTGCCGAACCTTTGGATTTTGCAGAGCCGGATTGCCTTTGGTGGAGTTGACGTAGACGTAGTCCACAGCAAGGCTTGGCTCTTGCAGAACTTCGACGTTCGGGAAGGCCATGACGGCTTTCAACTGTTCTTTTGGAATTCCTTCGGCGATGTCGATCTCGCCTTGTTCGAGCTGCAGTCGCTGGGATGTAGCGTCAGGCACGATCTTGAAGAAGACGTTCTGGATTGCGGGTTTGACTGAGGAGTGAGGGTTCAACGTCAGCTTGATGTATTCGCCTTTGCGCCATTCGCTGAGTTGGTAGGGACCGCTGCCCATGGTGTTGTTTGCGAGGTAGTTTTGGCCGAGGTCGCCGTCTTTTTCTTCCTTCATGACATTTGGATTGACGATTCCGCCGTAGTTGGCTGCCAGAGTAGAGAGGAATGGCGGGAAGTTCTGGTTGAGAACAAAGGTCACGCTGGTCGGCGAATCTACTTTTACTTCCTTGATGACATTGTAGACATCGGCAGGACCTTTCTGGATTTTCAGGGTACGGTCGAAAGTAAATTTGACCGCTTCTGCCGTGACGGGAGTGCCGTCGGAGAATTTGTTTCCTTCTGCCAGGGTGAAGGTCCAGGTAAGTCCGTCGTCGCTTACCTTCCACTCCTTGGCGAGTCCTGGTTTTACTTCTGTCGTGGCTCCGTCATACTCTACGAGGCGCTGGTAGGCAGGATAGGTGATCTTCCATGCGCCATTGTCAAACGTGACGGCTGGATCCAGG
>DASQMM010000396.1:0-6186 GCA_035645495.1 Brevibacillus sp.
GTGGTGTCCTTGTTTTTTATTTCCGCATCATGTCTTTCATGCAGACAGCCAATCGATACATGGCTTCTTCCATCTCCTTCACGTCTGCATAGGCGTAGGATAATCGGAGATGACGACTGTCGGTCTGATCGTAGATATAGCCGGGATTGAGCAGGATGCCCTGCTTCAAGGCTTGATCAAACAACGTACGCATAGACAGAGCATGGCGAAGCTGCAGCCATACGTAGAAGCCGCCCTGCGGTTTTTCCCATATCGCGATGTCGCCGAACCAGCGCTGGAGATACTGGCACATCTGGTCGCGCCGATGCCGCAAAGCTGCCCGCACCTCCTGCAAATGCTGCTGGTAGCATGCTCCGCTTAACCATTCGGCTGCCACCCATTGAGAAAGCCCGCTCGCCCCGTAATCTGTCTGCATTTTCACATCAGCCAGTCGATCGATCACAGGCTGCGGTCCGACGAGCCAGCCGATCCGCAAACCGGGAGAAAGGGTCTTGGACAGGCTTCCGAGGTAAAGGACCTGGCCCTGGGGATCTCTGGTTTTCAGCGGCGGTGCCCCCGGCTCATCCAGCCACAGCTCTCCGTACACGTCATCTTCGAGAACCGGCAAACGTTCGCGTTCACATACAGCCATCAACTGTTCCCGACGCTTCTCGGACATGCTGCGTCCCGTCGGATTGTGGAATGCAGGAATCGTATAAAGCAATGCTGCCCGCTGCACCAGTTGCTGGTGTACCAAAGCCTCAGTAATCATTCCGTCCTGATCCATCGGAACGCCAGAAAGCCGCATGCCAGATGCCTGAAACAGCGGCAGGGAGTACAGGTATGAGGGACGCTCCGCCATAATCGTCGAGCCGGGGTGCAAGAGCCCCTGGGAGATCAACTGCAAGGCCTGCAACGCTCCTGAAACGATCAGAATAGAGGCCGGAGAAGCCTCGATCCCCCTTCCCCGCAGATGCTGGCTGACAGCTTGCCTGAGGGGCAGCAATCCTTTTGGCTCCGCATAACCCAAAGGTGTCATGTTTTCCCCTGCTCGCCTCATCATTTCTGCCATTTTTTCCATAGGTATCAAATCCGGGGAAAGCTCTCCTGTGCCCAGCCGTATATAGCGGGGGTCTGGCTCCAGGCGATTGATCTCCTGAATCGTCGGCAAATTGGGCGGATGTGCCCCTGCCTGGACATAGCTCATCCAATCTGGCGGAGGTGTCGCCGAAAGCAATGACCAGGTGTTGTTGCTCACCCTCGTCCCACTTCCGACTGTCGATTCGATCAGCCCTTCCGCCCTTAACTCATCTAAGGCGGTGACCACCGTGCTGCGATTTACTCCAAATGAGGATGCCAAGGCTCTTTGAGTAGGAAGCTGGCTATTGACCGGCCATTCTCCTGTCTCTATTTTTCCCTTGATATACGCGACAATCTGCCTGTAGACGGCAATATCTGATGATTTGTCTGGCTTCCAGTCAATCGACAGCATCTCGACCCCTCCTCTATATTGTATTGTACGAATTGGTTGGGATAGAGGCAAACCAATTGGCTGGAGACAGACGTTCGAGCAGAAGCGATAATGAGCAAAAAGAACGCTGTACGCAATCATCGGAGGGAAGAACATTGGTTGAAGCTATTTTACATGGATTCTTGCTCGCATTCGGACTAATCCTGCCGCTTGGGGCACAAAACGTCTTTGTCTTTACACAAGGAGCACTGCAGCCTACCTTATGGCGCGCTTTGCCTGTCGTCCTGACAGCTGCGCTCTGTGACACCATCTTGATTCTGTTGGCTGTACTCGGGGTGTCGCTCGTCGTCCTCTCGATAGCCTGGCTGAAAACGCTGCTGTATGCCATCGGGATCGTCTTTTTGCTGTATATGGGCTATCTCACTTGGCGAAGCCGCCCTTCTATGGAAACCGAGCAGAAGGCCATACAGTTTTCTCCAAAAAGGCAAGTGATCTTTGCAGCATCCGTTTCATTGTTCAACCCTCACGCGATCCTCGACACGATCGGGGTCATCGGCACCAGCTCGCTTAGCTATGCCGGCGCTCCGAAATGGGGTTTCACGATCGCCTGCATCGCTGTCTCCTGCCTCTGGTTTTTCGGTCTGTGCCTGGCAGGTCGGCTGATGGGAGAACTGGATCGTTCCGGCCGATTGCTGCGCGGGCTGAACATCGCTTCTGCCTGCATCATGTGGGGCGTCGCCCTGTACATGGCCTGGGGGCTATTCACGCGATAATTGGCATTTCGGTGCATAATCCACTTCCTCTCCACCGACAATACTCCTAGTCAGAGTCATTTTCGAAAGGGAGAGGTCCCTATGCTTTTTACCAAATCAGACCCACTCTTGGATGATCTTCTCTTGATCGCCCAAAACGTCTACGACTCAGCCGTATTTTTCAACCAGTACAAGGTTCGGTCCCTGGAATCGGTCGAAAGCTTCGCCAACACAATGAGGGAGTTCGAGTCCAAAGGCGATCAGCTGATTCACGAAATCATCGTGCGGATCAACAAGACCTTCATTACCGCTATCGAACGGGAAGATGTGATGGAGCTGGCAATCAAGCTCGATGACGTTCTCGACGGTCTGGAGGGGTGCGCAGCCCGACTGTATATGTTCGATATCACTCTTGGGGATGAAGTGATGATCCAATTTGCCGAGATCATCGAGCAGTCGACCAAGCAAATTGTACTGGCGCTCGAATTGTTGCAAAAACAAAAGCTCTCTGCGATGAAAGAGTACATCATCGGCATCAACGAGTTGGAGAGCCAAGGCGATGAACTGCTGCGCAGCAGTGTGCGGGGATTGTTCAAGAATTCATCAGACGCCATACACATCATGCAATACAAGGAAATCTACGAGCTACTGGAAGAGGTAACGGATAGCTGCGAGGATGTAGCGGATGTCCTGGAAACCGTGATCATGGGAAACACCTAAGAGAAGGAGAAACATGCCCTATGGAGACGGGTCTCACATTAGTAGTCCTAGTTGTGTTGCTCGCTGTTTCCTTTGATTTTATCAATGGGTTTCACGACACGGCGAATGCGATCGCAACTACAGTCTCGACAAAAGCCTTGCCCCCCAGAATCGCCATCATCCTGGCTGCCTCCATGAACTTCATCGGAGCTCTCACGTTCACAGGAGTAGCCAAGACCATCGGCGGGAAAATCGCTGATCCAGCTCAATTGGACTTTGGCGTCTTAGTAGTCATTGCCGCTTTGCTGGCTGCGATCACCTGGAACCTAGTGACCTGGTGGTACGGAATTCCCAGCAGCTCGTCTCATGCCTTGATCGGTTCCCTCGCCGGAGCTGTCATTGCATCAGCGGGATGGAGACAAATCAATTGGAACGGGTTTATTGACATTTTCAAAGCCTTGATTATGTCCCCCATCATTGCACTCGTAGGCGGCTACATTCTGATGAATCTGCTCTACTTGCTGTTTAGCCGAGTGTCGACTCCCCCCACGAAAGTAAATAGAGGCTTTCGTTATTTCCAAATTATCACTGCCGCTCTGCAAGCCTTTACCCACGGAACCAACGACGCCCAAAAAGCGATGGGTATCATTGTCTTCGCTCTGGTGGCTGCCAGAATCCAACAGGATGCTACACACATTCCGTTTTGGGTTCAGTTTATCTGCGCGTTGGCGATGGGTCTGGGAACTTCTGTCGGCGGGTGGAAAATCATCAAGACTGTCGGAGGCAAGATCACGAAAATCGAGCCGATCAACGGAGCGACTGCAGACCTTACCTCTTCGACAATCATTTTTAGCTTTACTCAGCTTGGCATGCCTGTCAGCTCCACCCATGTCATCTCTTCTGCCATCATGGGTGTAGGTGCAGCCAAACGCTTCAAAAACGTCAATTGGGGCGTCGCCAAGCGAATTGTCATCACCTGGTTTATTACTCTTCCGATCTCAGCGCTCATTGCAGCCTTGTTTTACTATTTGCTGGCCCTTTTTCTATAGCAACGATGTAGATCAGCCCTTGCAGGTATTTTCTGCAGGGCTGCTACCCTCCAAATACCGTCTGCACGCTTTTCTCCAGAAACTCCTCGTCCGCCCATTTATTCTGTACAACTTCCTGCCAGCGCTCCTCCTTCAGCAGTTCGGCCAAGGGTCCCGGGAAGACTTGCTCCACTTCTGCCCGCCTCGCTGTCAACGTCGCATCGGTGAAGTGATATTGAACGACTTGGAGATTGTCGATCAAGGCGAAAGCTGCGAGGGAATTGTACAGGAGCTTTCTTTTCAACTCTTTCATGCCGATTTCCGCTGCGGCTTCCTTGTAGTGAAGGTTCACGGTAAAACGTTCCGATTCCAGCTCATAGGTACGCTCCAACTTATTCAGCGGCAGATGCCCAAACAAGTTGATCAGATTTCCTGCATTCCCCATGTACGGATTTTTATAGGGCAGAACGCTTTTAAGATCATGCGTCCATGGCTCCTGCTGTTCGCGTTGGTACTGCTCTGCTTTTTCCTCGTTAGCCGGGATGACAAACCCTTGAATCACCGCATAGAGAAACCCCCCGATCAGCAGGAGCAAAAGAATCGCTTTATTACGCCTATTCATTTTCATCCACCTCGTATTTCATCATCAGCTTGGGTGAGACGTGAAGCAGCAACGGGACGATCAGCGTAAAAAAGGGCAAGATATATGGGATCGCTATCTCCGCCAATTGGTACGGACCTGAAATCTGCACCTCGCGCCAAAACCAGATGTTGCTGCCAAATCGAACCGCCGTCGTGTAGAGAATGGAGACGAGTATGAAAACAGCCCAAAGCCACCAACCCTTTTTGCGCAGGCTATAGGCGAATCGTATATTCAAGAACGCCCTCTTCTCCCGAAACCCCGGCTCTCTCAAACAAACAAGCAACACCATGTAGACTGCGCCAATGAGTAAGCTGATTACAAGAAGCAGGAAGTTGATCCCGGCTCCTATCCCGACGACCCGAAGCGGCATCGAGACGATCCAGGCAATCAGCGCGTACAGCAGCGCGATCTGGACGTACTCGACGCTATACTGACTGACGTAGACGCTCCGGTTGTCATCGATCAGATGCTCCACGGATGTGATGCTTGCGGTAGCCTGTGCGATGGCTTGCTCGCGATCCATTCCGCCTGCTGTCAGATCAGCTACCTTCGCCTCCAGATTGCTCAACACCTCGTGCTTTAATTCCTCAATTTGCTTGCTGGCATCCCGGTTGTATTTCCGAAACAAAACCTGCACATGCTGTTGTAAGGGGTCCATTCCGATTACTCCTTTCTCTCCAAAAGCTTGTCGATAAGGTCTCTCGCTACCTTCCAAGCTTCCAATGATTGCACATAGGCTTCCCGTCCCAGCGGGGTCACCTGATAATACTTGCGCCTGCCGCCCTGGCTTTCATCTCCCCAATAGGAGGAGATCAGCTTTTGTCCCTCCAGGCGTTTCAAACTGGTATACAGGGAGGGCTCCTTCAATTCGTACTGGCCTTCGCTAATTCGCAGAATCGCCTTGATGATCTCGTACCCATAATTGTCGCCTTCACATAATATTCGCAGGATAATCGTATCAATATGGCCGCGAATCAGGTCACTGCTGATACTGCTGTCGCGCATCTGAATCACCTCGCAGAGTATAGCGTATCACATATTACTATGTATGACAAAGTAGTTTGCGTAAAAAAAGTCCCTTTTAAGCTTCAGGGACTTTTTCGCTACCGTTCTTTTTTGGTTATCTCTCCTCTTGTGGGGACAGCCTAAGCATAGATACACCATGGCATCATGCACAAAAGGAGCCGATAGGAATGCACTTTCAACGGTTCAAGCAGTTGGTTTATCCTTTTTTCGCACTCGTGATGATCACAGGACTATTGGTGATGCATCACTCTATACAGGTACATACCTATTTTCCTGCCGCTACACGGACCCAGACTGTGACGATTTCCAGCGCTGGATTTCTGCCCAACCGCATCACAGTTCGTGAAGGAGATCTCGTCTCGCTGATGATCGTCAACACAGATCTGAAACCGCATAATTTGGCCATCCACGATCTAAAGATTGCATCCAGCGAACTAAAGCCGAGCCAGTCTGCTCTTCTGCAATTCACAGCGCGGAAAAAGGGCAGCTATGCTTTCGTCTCGGATACACCCGGCTACCCCGAGACCGGATTCCAGGGGATGCTGATTATCCAGTAGCTCCCACGTCCTCTTTTTCCTCGACTGCTTT
>DASQMM010000397.1:0-2143 GCA_035645495.1 Brevibacillus sp.
ATTGGCGGGAGGCGCAATCTCGCAAAGTGAAATGGATGAACGCAAACGAGCCTTGACGAGCGCAGAAATCGGAGCGCGAAATGCTCAATTGGCGCTGGATTCCTTGCGTCGGGCAGCCGAACCAGAGGACGTAGCGATTGCGAATGCTTCGATCACACAAGCGGCAAGCCAGGTGGAGCGGGCGAAAAAAAGCATGGATGACGCGAGGCTTGAGGCTCCTTTTGCCGGAACAGTCGTGGACATCTACAAGCAGATCGGCGAGCAGGTATCGCCAGGTGAACAAATGATCCATCTGGTTGACCTGTCCGAGATCAAAGTAACCCTGGATGTGACGAATGACGAAATCGGGCTCTTCGGCAAAGATTCAAAGGTTCAGGTGGAATCGCAGGACGGGAAGACAGGAGAGGGGAATGTGACCTTCGTCGCACCGGTCATGGATAAGCAGACCGGAAAATACCGTGTCGAAGTGACAGTTGCCAACCCGGATGAATCCTGGCGCGGAGGTATGATGGCTACTGTGAAGGTGCCACGCAAGATCGCAGGATTCCTCGTTCCGCTGGAAAGTGTGGGGGTCAGTCAAGCCAATCACTATGTCATGGCTGTTGTCGATGGCAGCACCGTAAAAAAAGAAGTGAAGACAGGCCAGTTGGTCGATGATCAAATCGAGATTCTGTCCGGTGTCTCAGCCGGCGACCAGCTTCTGAAGAGCGGCATTACCTTTTATGTAGAGGGACAAAAAGTGGAGGCGAAAGGGGAATAAGCATGATTCGGATGATTCTCTTTTTGCTGAAACGTCGTCTCATCGTCTACCTGATCACGTTCTTGATCGTGCTAGCCGGTATGGGCTCGTTGTTCAGCTTCAATATTGAATTGGTACCAAAATCCAATTTTCCTTGGCTGAATGTCTCTGTAAGTGGAGGGGCTTTGCCACCGGAAGAAATGGAAGAAAAAGTAACTCGAAAAATTGAGCAAGAACTGAAATCGATCAATGGAATCAAGGAATTCTCCTCCAATACAAGTACAGGCAATTCTTCTATTCAAATCATCGCTGAGGAAGGTCAGGGGGAGCAGGTTAAACAGGAAGTGCAAAATGCCGTGAATCGGTTGCGAAATGACTTTCCCAAAGATGTGGACCGAGTCACTGTCAACCAGGCCAATCTAGGCGACGATGCGCTGGTTGATTATGCCCTTGTCGGTTCTGATCCACAAGCGCTGCTCAGTCTGGCCAAGACGACGATCAAGGATCGCATCGAAGCTGTGCCAGGAGTAAAGGAAGTAGAGGTATCGGACCGCAGCTTTGAGAATAAGATCTCTGTCACCCTTTTGCCCGATCGTCTGAACGCCTATCAAACGACTCCGGCGCAAGTGATGGGCCAACTGCAACAAACCAACTGGAAACAAGCAGTAGGGACATTGGAAAACAGCGGTTTTGATACCGTGGTAATGATCGATCATTCGTACAGTACCGTGCAGGAGATGAACCAACTCGTCATCGACACACCCAAGGGTGCCGTTTCTTTGGACCAATTAGCGATCGTTGAGGATCTGCGCGGCAAAGTGAAAGATTCGGTTGCCCTCACCAACGGCGGGGTGTTCATCTATTTGTCTGTCAAACGTTCAGATGGCAGCGACTTGATCACCACGCAAGCAAAGGTGGAAGAAGTCGTCAAGGAAATCAATGCGGAAGCAAGCGGTCAGTATGAGATCAAAGTCATGGTGGAAGCTGTCTCCTATATTCAGCATGCGGTCAGCAATTTGAGCCGTGAATTGATGGTTGGCGGATCACTGGCGATCATCATCCTATTCCTCTTCTTGCGTAACTGGCGTGTGACACTCGTGATCGCAACTACATTGCCGTTGTCTGCCCTCATGACCTTCATCGCAATGAAAATTGGCGGCTATAACATTGATATGGTCACCTTGATTTCGCTTAGTCTGTCAGTGGGATTGATCGTGGATGCGGCGATTGTGGTGCTGGAGAGTATCTATCATTTCCGGGAAAAAGGAGAGGCGTTGTCGCAAGCAATCGTAAAAGGGACTCGTGAGGTGCTGACACCTGTCTTTACCTCTCAATTGACGATCATCGTCGTCTTTTTGCCACTCATGTTTGCGGACTTTGAGGACTGGTTGAAGCCGATTCTGG
>DASQMM010000398.1:0-12882 GCA_035645495.1 Brevibacillus sp.
GAAGGTAATTGTTGAGCGGATCGCTGTCAATGCATCCGATTACAATGCCGCGCTCTCTCGACTTGCGGGCAAGCGGTGGAATTATATGGCGGTACCTGGTATCGAGAACGCAGATGCCATGACAATCGCTACACAGGTAAAGAACTGGCGCGATCAAAACAAAAAGACCTTTAAGGCGGTGCTGCCGAAGGTCGTTGCGGATCACGAGGGGATAATCAATTTCACCACAGACGCCATTAAGGTAGGGGACAATACTTACACAGCCTCCCAATACACGGCCCGCATTGCTGGGATCCTTGCGGGCTTGCCTTTGACGCGTAGCGCCACCTACTTCGAGTTACCCGAGGTAGAGGCAATCGCTGAGAGCGAAACGCCAGATGAGGATATCGATGCTGGACAGCTCATCCTGATCAACGATGGAGAGACAATCAAAATTGGGCGCGGTGTAAATAGCTTAACAACGACAACTCCCGACAAAGGTGCAGATTGGAAAAAAATCAAGATCATTGAGGGCCATGACCTATGGATGGAAGACGTGAGACGCACCTTTGATAAAGAGTATGTGGGCAAGGTGAATAACAGCTACGATAACCAGGTTCTTTTTATCACGGCTGTAAATTCATATTCTCGTGGACTTGGCGGCACCGTGCTTGATCCTGCAGCCGAGAATAAGGTTGGTGTGGATGTGGAAGCACAGCGCCTGGCCTGGGAAGGTATCGGAACAGACACAAGCACCTGGGACGATCAAAAGGTAAAAGAGATGACTTTCCAGTCTTTCGTGTTCCTGTCTGGCGGACTGAAGTTTTTGGATGCAGTCGAAGATCTGAAAATGAGAGTGAACGTATAGGGAGGTGAAGTAAAACATGCCAAGACCAGAAGCGAAACGAGTTATTAACGGAACGTATGGTCGTCTATGGGTAGATGGCGAACTGTGGGCCGAAGTAGACAACTTTGAGGCGAAAGTGACAGTTACTTGGGAGGATGTTAATTTCGCTAACGAAGGAGCAACGTACAAGAAAGGGATAGGCTGGGCAGGTGAAGGGAGCTTTGTAATCAAAAAGATCTATTCCCGCGTCCAGAAAAAGATGGCAGATGCTGTCCGAAGAGGTGAATACCCTCGCTCTGAGCTTGTCGGAAAACTTGCAGATCCAGATGCATTCGGCTCCGAGCGAGTCGCGCTTCATGACGTCACGATTAACGAGTTTATGCTCATGAAATTCGAGCAAAAAACGCTCGGAAGTGAAGAAGTGCCTTTTGCTTTTAGTGACTATGACATGATTGATATGATTCCAGGATCTTAGGAGGGCCAATATGTCGAAAAAGATTACGATTGCAAAATTGCTTGAAAATAAGAGCAAGCTGAAAAATAAAAAGGCAAAGAGGCAAACATTATTTATTGCTTCTTTGGACGGAGAGATTGTGATTCAGGAGCCGGAAAAGTCTGTTGCTCTCGAGGCATTGGAGATGGCTCAGGATAGTGAAAGGGAAAACAAGGCAGATCCATACCTTGTTTACCATTGTGTGGTTGAGCCCAACTTAAAGGACCCAACACTCCAGCAAGAATTTGGCTGCTCTGAGCCGTTTGATATTGTCGATATGATTTTTCAACCCGGGGAAGTAGCAGCCATTGGTGGTTTTGCCTTGAAACTGGCTGGATTTGCGACTGGTGTAAAGGCGGTTGACGATGAAATAAAAAACTAATGCGTAGTGGTGATGAGGACTTTTACTTCATTCACCACTACTTGCAACGCGGGTTTACGGTTGAGTACCTGATGGGGCTCGACTTCCTTACTAGGAGGGTGATGATCCAATCAATGCTCCTGGCCTTAAAAGAACAATCTCAAAAACTAGGTTAATTTCGAACGGAGGCGCTTGTTTGCGCCTCTTTTCCTTTGAAGGAGGGAGGTCGGAGTGAGTGCGAAGGATATTTCCAAAACACTTGTCCTTAAAGATGGCGTAACTGCGACCCTCGCGAGAATTGCAGCCGGAACCGTTCGGTATAAAAAGCAGCTTAAAGAGCTGAAAGACCAGGGCATGGATACCTGGAAGTCAATAAAAAGCGGCGTAAAATCGGCTGCCATCACGGTGGCCACCACAACAGCAATTGCAAGCACTGCACTAATCGGATTAGGGATTCATGCTAATGCCAGTGCCGAGACAGCAGAGAAATCTTTCGGCATCTTACTGAACTCCGCAAGAGACGCCCAGACCATGGTTTCCGATCTCCGAAAACTGTCTCGTGAATCGCCGTTCGAGTTCAATGGGCTGCAGGATTCAGCGAAGATGTTACTTGGGATGGGGTATGCTGGGAAAGAAGTCATGCCCCTGATGTATACCTTGGGTGACGCCGTAGCGGCTACCGGCAGAGGGATCGACGAACTCAAGGGGATTTCTCTGGCTCTCGGTCAAATCAAATCCAAGGGCAAGATCAGCGCCGAAGAAATGAATCAGCTTGCAGAGCGCGGTATCCCGGCCTGGTCCCTGTTGGCAAAGGAAATGGGTAAATCTACTGCCGAGGTCATGAAGTTAAGCGAGAATGGCCAATTGTTCGCGGACCAGGCCCTTCCGCTCATCATGAAAGGGCTGAAAGATCGGTTCGGCGGCAGCATGAAAGAGATGTCCGATACCTTTACCTACACACTCGCCAACATTAAGGAAACAGCCGTTCAAATGCTCGGCGAGCTGACTAAACCTTTGTTTCTTGCTATCAAAACAGACCTGCAGAGCATACAACAACTGATGGAGAGCAGCTCAGGCAAGCAGTGGGCAGAGGAACTGTCGAGCGGTTTGGTGAAGATCTACCACGGTGCGAAGGCTGTAGGCCAATCTATTTACTCCATTTCCACATTCATTACGAATAACTGGTCCTGGATCGAGCCTGTAGTATGGGGAGTCGTTGGGGCATTTGCAGCATTGAAAACCACAATTGCCATTTTGACGGTGAAGCAGCTCGCGTTGAACCTTGCCATGACAGCCAACCCAATCGGCTTGATTATCGTCGGTATTGGGGCACTGATTGCCGCAGGTGTCGCGCTTTGGCGTAACTGGGATGTCGTAAAAGTAAAATTGGCAGAAGGCTGGAATGGCATGGTGGATTCCGCTGAGTGGGGCGTCAACATGTACATCAGCTATTCCAACATGATTCTACGAGGCTACAAGTATATGTTTGACTCTATCGTCTGGATCGGGAAAAGTGCATGGAATCTATTAGTCGAGGCATCAGAAGCCGGGGTTAAGAGAATGCTTGAGCCCCTTAATGCGGCTTTGTCCGCGATGGGCCAACAAACTGTGGATGTCAGCTTTGGAGGGGCAAAGTTCTCTAATGCTGCCGCACCCAAGTGGGATACTAGCTATTCTCCAATTCCCCAGGTAAGCCTCCAAGGACTCAAGGCAAATGTTTCGTCTGGATCAGGGGTAAAAGAGGATCTTGATCAAGCACGCAAAGAGCAGCGGGATATGAGAAAAGCCGAAGCTGAACGCAACAGGCAACTGGAGAATGCTCTCAATGCGAATACGGCGGCTTTGACTAATAACACATCAGCGACTGAGAAAAACACCAAAGCCCGTTTGAAGGACGATCAGAGTCCGACAGATCTGGCAGATAGTCTTCTTGGACGCATTGAGCGTCACATCTGGGCGACATAGGAGGGGTCGGCTGTGATCAACGTGTTCTTATCCATAAACAACAACGCAGAGGTTGTGCAGATCCCCGTGCCTCCTGAAGACTATAACGTACCGTCGCCCTGGAACAATGAGCGAGTGGATGGGTTGCAGCAGACGCTTAATCTGATCGGACTGAAAGGACTTCGGTCCGTCGAGATCAAGAGCTTTTTCCCCATCCGGGACTATCCATTCTTGCAAAACCGAAGTATGTGGGGGATGGCTTACGTGGACACTATCGAGCGCTGGCGAGGCATGCGTCTCCCGATTCGCCTGGTTATCG
The DNA here is from genome assembly GCA_035645495.1 of Brevibacillus sp. Classification (GTDB taxonomy): domain Bacteria; phylum Bacillota; class Bacilli; order Brevibacillales; family Brevibacillaceae; genus Brevibacillus. The sequence goes on from DASQMM010000398.1 coordinate 3,944, forward strand.
TTGACGCAAAAGGGGCCCAGTCGCTCAATATGGCCGTCACGATCGACAATTTCGAGTGGGGCGTAAAGAAGGATGGAGATATCTATTATACCCTGCAGATGACTGAGTTTCCGTTTATTACGGCGAGGTGATCGGATGTTTCAGCTACTTTTGATTAAAAATGATGGACAAAAGAGCTATGATATTACTCCACTAGCTGGCAGTATTTCTTGGGATTCGAACCTATCGATGATGGCAGCTATGGAGTTTGACATAAACTGGACGGACGCAAAACTCTTCCCTGTGAACCCCTGCGATCTGGGGGACGTGGTGATCTTGACCAAAGATGGACAAGAGGTACACCGGGGGATTATTGTAACTGAGGGCAGATCCGGAAGAGAAGCGATCAGGTACCGGGTATACGACTATGCCTGGTATCTAGGCAAATCGAAAAGCGTGTATCAGTTTAATAACATGCTAGCTTCTCAAGCGATAACGAAGATTCTTGCTGACTTTGGGATGTTGATCGGCAGTGTTCCAGACATGGCTACGCTGATAGATGAGATTTACCTGGAGAAAAGCCCGGCTGAGATCATCGATGACATCTATAAGCGGCACGAACGGGCGTCGGGCAAGCGCTATAACGTGGAGATGCGTCAGGGGAAAATCTACTTCGAGGAAATGAAAGATCTGGTGATCAAAGGAACGTTCAAACTGGCCGAGAACATCGCACCAGAGGACGTGCTGACCAATCCCCTCGGGGCTGATCGAACCCGATCGATTGAGAACATGCGAAATCGGGTGAAAATCCTTATCGAGCGTGACGATGAGGACAAATCCAAACCAAAATACGAGATTGTAGCAACAGCACAAGATGAGGGCTTGATCCGGAAATTCGGCTTACTGGAAGATGTGTACAAAATCGATGCGGAAGACGAAGCGAAGGCCAGAGAGGTAGCGCGGATCCTCCTGCAGCGCCTGGCACGGATTCACGAGACAAATAGCATTAGATTGATGGGCGACGTTGCTTTTAAAGCGGGTCGCCTTTTTGATGTAACTGAGCCCATCACCGGTATGCAGGGGCGTTTCATGATCACAGCGGTGAAACATGAGGTCAGAAACCAAGTCCATACAATGCAACTTGAGCTGGCTTTGCCGGAAGAAGTGAAGTAAAGGGGGGTGAGTGGATGGATGCACTTGATCAAATAGCGCAAAAAATCGCGTGGCTATATAAGGCTGTCCGATCTATTCCGAATACAGCTCCGCGAGTCGGGACGGTCGTATCTCTCAAACCATTACAGATTCAATGGGGCGAAAGTGTGGTCCTAACAAGCAACAAATTGATAGTCGCTGAACACTTGATGCCAGGATATACGCGCAACGTTGAACTAACTGATCTGCAGATGTCCGGTCTTGACGACAATCATCAGGCAAGGATTGGTTTCCTCATCAATGACGTTGTTTCTGAAAGTAGAATTGCTTCCCTGAAGATCCCGAAAATCGAAAATCTAAACAGTATAGAGAACAGGGTTAGGGCAACAATCGCTTTCACGGATGGGCTGGGCATAGGCGACAAAGTAATCCTACAGCCCGACGAGTCCATGAAACAGTGGTACGTTACAGGCCGAGTATGGAAGGAGCCGGTCGCTGAATGAGTTTACCGCAGATTGTACAACTGGAATTTCCCCAATCGCAGATCGCCCAGCAGACGAATCCCCAGACCGTTCACAAAACGTTCCTATGGGACTTCGAGAAGGGTGATTTTGTTTTGAGGGACGGGAGACTGATCGAGGTCGAAGGTATCGAGTATGTGAAAATCTGGGTAGAAAAGGCACTGCGTACAGTAAAGGACAGCTTGATTTACACAGGCACCAGCTACGGCAGCGAGCACCACTCGTTAATTGGGCGGAACTTCCATCCAGACTTTTCACGCGCTGAGTACGAGCGAATGATCCGGGAAGCATTATTGCAAAACAATGCGATCACCCAGGTGGCCAACTTCTCGTTTTCCCAAGTTGGAGAACGGATGACAATAGATTTTGACGTGATCAGTATATACGGCACAACTAACGGGGCGGTGAAGATATAGATGGCAGATAAAGAGGCAATTCTCGCCGACATGCTCGATAGTGTACCTGGTACGTATGACAAACGACCGGGCTCTTTTATTTATGACGCGCTGGATCCGGCTGCTGAACAATTTACCAAGACAGATCAGTCGATCGATGATGTAAAGAAAAAACTGGACATCGAAAATTTGTCAGACGATGAGCTGGCGCAGAGAATCTACGAACGCACTGGAATCAAACGAAAAGAGGCGACGCGGGCAATAGGCAGCGTGACATTGACCGGGACTGGAAAGGTCGATGTAGGGGACCTGTTCGAGACAGCAGGCGGGACCCAATTTCGAGCAACGGAGTCTAAGAATATCACGGACAGCGGTACGGTAAATATCGAGGCGGTCGTGGCTGGAGCAAACGGAAACGTCCCGGCAAATACGATCACTCTCTTTCCGGTTACTCTCGCTGGCTTCACGGCTGTCACCAACCCAAGCCCAACGAAAGACGGATTCAATGCTGAATCAGATGCAGATCTCCTGCAGCGCTACTATGAGCGAATCCGCACACCAGCAACAAGCGGAAATAAGGCCCACTACAAAAACTGGGCTAAAGAGGTTCCAGGCGTGGGGGATGCTCGTATCATTCCGCTATGGAAGGGCGACAACACTGTAAAGGTGGTCATCATCGACAGTGACAGGAGACCAGCAAGCGCCGACATCGTATCAGATGTTCAGGATCACATCGATCCAGGAGTGACTGGTACAGGAGACGGGGAGGCGCCACTCGGTGCCTTTGCGACAGTTGTCAGTGCCACTGGCGTGAACATCAACATATCGGTTAGAGTCATTACGGCTGCCGGATACGGCCAGGATCAAGTGAACGAAAACATCTCTGCGACATTGACGCAATATCTCAAGGAGATCGCTTTTGTTGAACCTACCGTTAGCTATGCAAAAGTTGGGGCGGCTATCCTCGCGAGTGAAGGTGTAGCAGACTACAGTAATTTGCTCGTCAATGGCGGTATCTCTAACGTAACGGTTGAAAATGAGCAAGTGGCGGTACTCGGGACGGTGGCAGTCAATGTCTAGGTCCGATATGATGCTGAAACGTTTGCAGTCATTCATGCGACGATCTGTTGTATACAAAGCGATATTTGAAGCAGAGGAATTGCAATATTCCAGTAGGGATGAAGCTATCGCAGATCTACAAGCTCAGCTGGCCGTCAGCACGGCCACATGGGGGCTCACAATCTACGAGTATGAATATGGCATTAAGAGTGATAAGTCAAAATCGGTACAAGCTCGCCGTTCGGCCATAATAGCTAAGATGCGGGGAGCCGGTAAATTCACTGCAACCCTTGTATACGCCATCGTGAGCGCTTTTACGGACAAAGTTAGCCGAGTAACGTTTACGGGCAGAATCAGGATTAGCTTTAACGATCTCACCAATGTAGACATGGCTGCAATTGCTGCAGCTCTGGAAGAGGTGAAACCTGCCCATCTTGACGTCGAGTACGATATGGGAAATGGCTCAGCACTTATCATCGCGGACAAGGTACTTGCTAATCAGCGTAGGTACCATACGATCTCAGAACTACGTATCGGAATGAAGCTGTTAAAGTACCAACGCGAGGTGATGTTATGATCGATGACGCATACTTGGCACGTGCTGCAGAAGACTTGAAAAACCGAATCGGGTCTTTGAGCGTAAACAATCAACCCTTTCCTATTCTGGGGGTCACTCTTAATGGACGTGAGGTCATCGTAAATACAGAGAGTCAACAGGGGATTACGGAAGTTACCTCAGTAAAACTATTCGACGAAAAAGGCGGACTTATCACAGAACGCTCAACACACATTTTTGTTACAGACAAACAGCGCCTCGCATTTCGCTTTGAGTTCGAGGTAAGGAGTGGGGCAGTATGAGTTACAATCCAAAGTTAGACTGGCAGCCGGATGACGATATAACTGAGGACGACGTTAACAGATGGGAAAAGGGTATTGCGGATGCGATGGACATAGCTCTTTCTGCTGAGACACCCGAAGGAGCTCAAGCGAAGGTCGATGCGCTCGCCGGAATAGGAAACACCAAAACAGTCAAACAACTGGATGACGAAATTCAGGGAGTGGCTGCGAACCAGGGAGCCATCACTGATACCGTCACAGGCAAGAAGTACAAATTTGGTATGGAAAATGGACTAGTATTTTTAGAGGTGGTGGGAGGATAAATGGCTGAAAGGATTTACTTAGGGGCGCTCATTGACATCAACAAAGAGCCGTACCTTCCGATCATGAATGAGGTACTCACAGAAATAAATATGTTTACGCCAGGAACGATGCAGGGAAGAATACAAGAATTTGATACCACGAGTTTCATTGTTTACATCAACACATTGAACATGTTTAGGATCTTCAATTCGGCAACCTTGGCAGTAATAAGAGACATAATACCGGCAAAAGGACCATCGGGCGGATCGTTTGTTCTCACAGAAGATCGAACCAAAATGTATTACATTAACACACTTGAAGCTGGAGTTCATCAACTGAACACCTACGTTTTTGCGACCAATACAGAAACGACACAAGTAATTGATTTACGGGGAGATAATACCAACATCTTAGGTAACATTGGCAAAATTCTATTGGACGAAGAGAATGAACAGTTCATCTACGCTTTTTCTGCCAATCTAAGAAGATTTCAAAAAATATCGCTTCAAGAATGCGCGGTTGTAGCAACCAGCCCCATGCTCGGAGGTCTAACTTTAGCAGCAGAGTCTGCAGACGTTGGTGGTGGGTTTTTATACGTTGCTACCGGAGATTCAAATTATTCCTACCTCACAAAAGTAGACAAAACAACATTGCAAGCGGTGGCGACATCAGCTCAAACGTATTACAGGGGAACGAGTGCGATTCAACACCTTGGGCTGAAATATAAAGACGGCTACGTCTACACGTTAACGGGAATTACCTCAAGCGGATACAGTTTAGTCAAAGTAGATGCCGTTACTTTGAGCATAATTGCAAAAAACGAACCAGGTGGGGCTACTGTTGCGGAGGGGATATTTTTAACTCGGGATAATAGGATTTTTGGTGCAATGGGCGTAGGCACAAACGCCACGGCGATGCACGAATATGACATTAATACTGTCGCCTTGATAAAATCCCTTACTTCCGCAACCACAATGGCATATGGGAAGAATATTTTCCATCACGTAGAGAGTGGTAGAACGTTGTTCGGAACCCAAGCAAAAATGAGCCAAGCAGAAAGAAGTTACACCATAGCTAGCTATAAAAAATTAAAGGAGGATGCATGGCGATGATTTATGTATTTGAGAGCGTAGACAATTTGGCGAGTGTTGTGTATGACGAAGGAAACTTGACGCCGGAATACAAAGCAAAAGGAATTGCTGTTGAACAATTACCAACGAAAGAAGAATTGCCAGGAAAAACAGCAGTACTGAAATGCCGCAAATCAACTGGTGAAGTCTGGTACGAATACGTGGACAGCCCTACTGATGTAGACAGTGAACTTGCAGCCCTGAAACAGTCCCAAGCTGACCAAGACGAATTAATCATGCAAATTCTATTAGGAGGAGCGCCACAATGATTTATTACAATTTGTTTTTGCGTAACTGGTTGAATCATCGAGCGAATGAACCTGAGATTGATCTTGCTGTTGCCAAAGAAATTTTAACTCCAGAGCAAGGGGAAGAGATTAAGAATACACCTCGATAATGATGCCAAGACGGCGTCATTTTTGTTTAGTGACCACAAATGCAGATTCATGACTAGGAGTTGCCTCGTTCTGAGCGAGGCATTTTGTTTGCACCAAGACCGTGAGCCCGCCCCGATCCGACCGGGGCTATTTTTGCCCCCTGGGGCGAGGGAGGAATTTTCATGAGTATTAAAGAGTTTCATTTCAGTGCTGTATTCGCGGTGCTTGGTACAGTGGCCAACACATTTCTCGGTGGTTGGGACGTCATCCTCCAACTCCTGATCTTGTGCATGGTCGTTGACTATGCGACCGGGTTGCTAGGAGCGATCCGCACCAAAACCGTCAACAGCGAAGTCATGTTCTGGGGCGGCGTGCGTAAGGGGGTCCTCTTCTTGGTTATCGCTATGGCGGTTATGCTTGACCAACTTGTGGGCAACCAGACACCAGTTTTCCGCACGCTTACTCTGTACTTCTTCATTGGCCGTGAAGGGCTGAGTATCGTGGAAAACCTCGGCGTGCTTGGCGTGCCTATGCCTGCATTCTTCAAGAAGATACTGGAACAGCTCAAAGAAAAGGGGGACGCCACGCCATGAATATTATTCAAGACTTCATACCTGCAGGTCGAGCAAACCGGCCTGGTAAGCAGTTGATTGGTCCGATATACATCACGATCCACGAAACCGGGAACGCCAGTGCTGGAGCTGACGCTCTGGCCCATGCCAGGTATCTAAAAGGAGATAGTGCTGCAAGCCGTTCCGCCTCCTGGCACTTCACAGTAGACGACACGAATGTTGTCCAGCACCTGCCTCTCAGTGAGGTAGCCTGGCATGCAGGAGACGGTAACGGGCCAGGAAACACTTCAAGCATCAGCATCGAGATCTGCGAGAATGCTGATGGGGATCGTGCCAAGGCAGAGGAAAGGGCGGTTGAGCTGGTCGCTTTCCTGCTCAAGACGTACAAGCTCGGTATTGAGGCCGTTGTTCAACATAACAGATGGAGCGGCAAAAACTGCCCGAGAATTATCAGGAGCCGTCCTGGAGGCTGGGAGAGCTTTTTGCAGAAAGTGAGGAATAAGATGTCACATGATACAAACAAGCCCGTGGAGAACCCTGTGGACAAATCTGGAGCTGAAAAGGTGATCGGCCTTCTGGGTGCTCTTTGGACGGCTAGCGATGACAAGAGTGTCCAGGCAGCAGCCCACTATGCCGCGAACGCGCTGCGTGATGGCGCTGGAATACCTCGACCGTAGCAAAGCCCTCCTCTTGACTATGATGTCAGGAAGGAGGGCTTTTTTTGTCCCAGGTGCGGGTATAGAGTAATGGGAAACGAAAGGAGCGATCCTTTAAAATGTTTCCTGTCATGTACTTTACTGTTACCTGGATGGAAGCGGACAAAATTCGTCTTCAGCTCAAAGACCTTGACGTATCGTATAGGGTCGACGCGTACCAGGGAGAAGTAGCATTTCTTTTTTGTGATGTCCCTGCGAGGGTGTATGGGCAGATCCGGAAGGTATTCGGAACAGACGCTAAAAGATTCATTTGAACAACTTTTTAAGCAACGAGAATATATCGAATGTAGTACGTCTGTATACTTGGTTGTATGCGTACTTTTTCGGGTTCCTCAACCATCCCCATCCCCTGGGCATTTTCAATCCCGCACGATGCACGACCTGACGTTTCAGGCTAGTTCTGGCAGAGATCCGCTTTTTTAAGCTAGGTTTCCTAATTCCGAATTTCAATACGATCACCGTCCCTTTAGGCAATTGTAACCAAAGAAGTAGGAAATTTGAACCGTTTGCAGAATATGAATAATCAAACAATTAGATTGGGGGAAAACCAGTGGGTCTCTTAGGTGGCTTGATGGGGAATGCATCGGAAGTAAATATCGCTGAAATTCAAAATGAGTACGCTAAAATCTTGGCGAAGAACGAGCAGATTGAAAAGGCGTACAAATTAATCCGTGACATGTTCATCTTCACCAACAAACGGTTAATACTTGTCGATAAACAAGGCTTAACGGGTAAAAAGGTAGAATATCAGTCCATTCCTTATAAAAGCATTTGTCGTTTTAGTATTGAAACAGCCGGCAATTTTGATTTAGATGCGGAGCTGAAGATCTGGATCTCCGGAAGCGCAATGCCCATCCAGAAACAATTTAATAAGAACCTGAATATTTACTCCGTACAAAGCGTATTGGCTGAATACGTTTTGCAGTAGAAAAGGGCCCGCCTAAATTAGAAGGCGGGTTTTGCTTTTAGTTGTATTTATCCAGGTGTCGGTGTAGTATACAAACAAACGTTCCTATTCGGGTGATATCGTGGAGCCAAACGAAATTTTCTATAACTGGTTTATCATTCATAAGACCGTGGACTATTTGAAAGAGGACCTGGAGCGATCAAAAGACGCGCCGTTGAGGTTGCCATACGCATTAACTGAGAGTATCCGGCTAATAGGCAGGGTGGCGCATACTGCCGAGCGTGAAGCCGCAAAAGAGATGCGGGCTGCAGGCATCCGTCTGGTAAAGGAGTTTCTCGACCAGAGGGAATATTTCGCTGTCTGGTCGAATCGAGGCGGGACGCAGATGCTCCGACTGCATGAAAATGTCGTCCGAATCCAGGCACAGAAAAAGGTCGAGGAAATAACGAAAGAGATAGTTGAACAGAGAGCTGGCCCGCCTCAAGCCTAGGAGGCGGGTTGTCGCTATTTCAATAAGTCTGAAATGCACCGAGTTTGAAAAACCTTAAACGGCAATCCTTCGGGCACTGGGATCCGGTTCTCGGTCAAGATGATCACCCAGGGGAAAACAGGTGCGCTTTTGTTCTGCCAGGGTTCGCGGGCTACGTGGCCGCGGTGGTAAAGCGTGCGATATCTTGCGAATTTGTCTTGCCACACGCCTGGCGTGAACTGGCTTCGCTGCACTTCAATATATAATGGCTTACCCCAAAGAGCGAAGATATCAGGTTCAGGAAGACCCTTGCCGTACTTTGGCTCCGGAACGAATATTTCCGGCGTACGCAGCTGCGCCATCTGATGGTACACTGCTGCGATCTCCAAGTAGTGCGGGATCTTTTGCGAATCGCGCTTGATCGGGGATGGCTTCAGGGCGTAGACGTATGGAGCCTGGCTGGTAATCACCTCAACCTCTCCGCGATCGCGTAGTCGGCGCAACACCCGGTTGGCCGCGTTC
>DASQMM010000399.1:0-16285 GCA_035645495.1 Brevibacillus sp.
GGTAGGGAAAGCGATCATGCCTCACTCCAGCCACGACGTCTATGGAAAATTGCCGGAAGAGGTGCGTTTGTACAAAGGTACTCCTGTCCTGTCATTGTCTCAGCATTTTTATGAGACGGACTTGGACCGTGGCTTTGCTAGGGGCTACACACTGGTCGCCCACGGAGCAAGGCCAGTGGCGATGGCAGGGGCGATTGCGGCGGATCGGGAAGACGGATCCTTTTTGTGGGGGAAAAAGCTTCGGGAGACGATGCTGGATTACAATCTGTATGCACGAATCACCCTCGTCGGGGAGGTATTGCCCCATCCAGATAACGCTGTAACACTGAGCGGTTTGAAGGATGAATACGGTATGCCTGTCCCTAAAGTAACCTTCAGCTACCAGGAGAATGACAAAAAATTGTATAAGCATGCCATCGGACAAATGAATCGGCTGATTGAAGCGATGGGAGGAATACCGGAGCATGTCGTGTCGGACACGGCTCACTTGATGGGAGGCTGCCGCATGGGATCAGATCCGCAGACCTCTGTCGTGAACGAGTTCGGGCAGTCGCACGATATACCAAATCTTTTCATAGCAGGGGCTTCCACGTTCGTCACTTCCGGCGGTGCAAATCCGACAAATACAGTAATGGCGCTGGCTGCGCGCACTGCAGACAAGCTGATTGAGGCGATGAAGCGAAGGGATGTATAACTTGCAAAAAGGAAGTTTTCGTGAACCCATCTTCCCCAACTTATATGGCGTATAGTATACTGATGTTCAGAATTATGTTATGCGAGGCAAAGGTGGGTTCATATGGAAACGGATTTCATGCAGGTATTGCTTTTGGCGGAGATATACAAGCTGCTTGGCGACAAGACTCGCTTGACGATCATGGCTCTCTTGCAAGGACAGTCACTCTGTGTCCGTGATCTTGTGGAGATTCTGCAGACGTCCCAGCCATCTGTCTCCCAGCACCTGGCTAAGTTAAAGACACATGGATTGGTGAAAGAACGGCGGAAAGGACCTTGGGTGTATTACTCAGTCAATTCCGAGTGCTCTCCTCAAGTAAAACAAATTTTATCAAACTTGCCCGATATGTCGACGGTCGTCAAACCAAATTCAGCCGAAAGGGCTCCGTCTTTCGGCTGAGTCAGGGGCGTTGGATTATAGATCCAGCGCTTTTTTTATTTGTTCTTTATCAAAACCGTGGATGACGATTTGTTCCCCATCCTCTTTTTCGATCAGGGTTACCGGCGTCATGCTTGCCCCGATATTGATCGCCTCTTGGAAGTAGGTGTCGTTCTTGCGGATGTCTCTGTCTTCAAACGGAATGTTTTGCTGGGTCAACCACATTTTTTCCTCCTGACAAGGACCGCAGGTGGTTTGGGTGTAGACAATGACTTTTGTGGACATGTGCATTCTCCTTTCAGATGTCAGCCATCAAAGGTATTCGGTTTCTTCCCCTCAAAATCCTTTGGCATTCCCACAATAGGATGCCCTCTGTACAAACTCTCCCTTATGAAAAAGGGTTCCAATAAATGGCGGCATACGAAACTCGGCTCAAGTGCAAATTATATGCAGTGACGTCGAGGAGGTGAATCGAGACAATGGCTAAGCAAAACAAACAAGCGATGAAACAGGCGCAGCAACAAGCTCAAAACGCTGCTGCTACTGAATTTGCAAGTGAAACCAATGTGTCGGAAGTTCGTCGTCAAAACCAGCAATCTGCTGCGAAATCTGCACAACAATCTGCGCAACAGCCTACTGAATAGTGACGGAAGAGACAAGCCCCCGTATTTGCGGGGGTTTTTTTCGTTTTTGCTTGTCAATCCTGTATGAGGATGATACGTTGACACCATAGCTGGACGAGACAGGAGCGTTGCAATCATGATCGTGGGAATCGGACTGGATTTGGTCGAAATCGAGCGGATCGCCAAATGGATTGAGAGGCAGCCACATGCCGTTGACCGCTTTTTGACCGAAAATGAGAAAAACTTGTATGCGTCCAAATCCGCACAGCGGCAAGTGGAATTCGCAGCAGGTCGTTTTGCCGCCAAAGAGGCGGGAGCGAAAGCCCTGGGGACAGGGATCGGTGCGACGGTAGGCTTTTTGGATATGGAGGTTTTGCCGGACAAGCTGGGAAAACCAGTGCTCCATATCGCAGCAGGTGTGTTTGAAAAGCTTGGGCTGGATCATAGCCGCATCCGTGTACATATCAGCATTTCCCATAGCCAGACATATGCGATGGCACAGGTAATTGTAGAAAGTCAGTAAACTTGTCTGCATAACGGGACGAGGATGGACATAGATTTATATCGCGTAGATCAGGAGGGACTACCTGCTCTGGTGACAGAGAAAGTCTTTTGCCGATTGATGCGATATCGCGTCCGCCAAGGCCGGATATAAACAGACACGATGTTCGTCTTCGTCGAGAAAGGACTGACAGATTTCCCAGGAAATAGACAGGGGTGCCCTTCTTTGTCGAAAAATTTGACAAGGAGGAATTCATTCAATGAAACGAGCAGCTTTTCCACTGGTGTTATTGATGATCTTCACTCTGCTGCTCGGCGGCTGCTTTGGTCAAAAGACACCAGAAGATGTGGTGGGTGACTTGAGTGGTACGCTGGACAAGATGGAAGGCTACAAGTCACAAGCAGTATTGACCATGGAAACCGGTACCACCCCGATGGAGTATGATGTTCAGGTTTGGTACGAAAAACCGACCAATTATCGAGTGGCCCTCACTTCCAAGCAGCGCGGCATTACCCAGATCATCCTGCGAAATGACGAAGGAGTTTTCGTCCTCACACCACATTTAAACAAAAGCTTCCGATTCCAGAGCGGTTGGCCGGAAAACAATGGCCCACTTTACCTGTATGAGACGCTCGCACGCAGCATCATTGATGATTCAGAGCGCCAAATGAAGATGGATGACAAGCAATATGTATTTGAAGTAAAGGCAAATTACAGCGGCAATCGGTCTCTGACCAAGCAAAAAATTTGGTTGACAGAAGATTTTAAACCGACGCACGCGGAAATCATGGATTCCAGCATGAATCCGCTGGTGAAGATTAATTTTACGGAGTTCGTCTTCAATCCGACGTTTGAAAAGAATGCATTCGACAAAGACCACAATATGAGCACGTCCTCCTTGCCGTCCGTTCCTACGATGGGCAAAGCAACGGGCGAAGGCGTGCAGGAACAGCCTTCCAGCCAATTCGGCGTGATTGTTCCGACTTATATGCCAGAAGGCGTACAGCAAGGCGACATCGAGCCGGTGACGCGCGATGGGGAACGCGTGGTGGTCCTGAAATACAAAGGAGCCTACAACTACAATTTGCTCGAATCCCGTCCGACTGCTGCCAGTGTTTCCTATGAACAGGGCATGCCGGTTAACCTCGGCTTTACGATCGGTGTCTTGGCCCAGACAGGTGATAATCAAAGACATCTGACTTGGGAACTGGATGGCGTAGAGTTTACGCTGACAGGAGACCTGCCGGAGGAAGAAATGGTGAATGTCGCACAATCCACTTATGGAGTAGGCGGTAAATAAGAAGGGAGAGAGGACGGTCCAGCGCCGTCCTTTTCCTTTTTCCCACAACGGTTCCGCATGATTCCCTCCAGATTTCCATCTTTCTCAAACGTGAATCTAAGAATCGTCCTCTACACTAAGACTTGTACCGAAGAGGTGCGAGACTGGAATGGAAAGGATGATGACAACATGTTGAGCAAAGCAAAAATGGGATTGCTGTTTGGATCGATGGCTACGGTGCTGAGTCTGGGAGTGCTGGGGAGCGCGTATGCAGCCGACGCGGACCAAGTAAAAACCAATTATACAGTGGAAGGAAAACAAAACTTTGGCAAGGTGAAAATGGGAGGACATGCGGGCGTTTTCGGCGGAGTTGCGTTGAAAGAAAACAAAGCGCTGCTTGAACTTCTCGGACTGGAGGCCAAAGAGCTGAAAGAAGCCCAAAAAGCCGGCAAGTCTCTGGCTGAGATCGCTGAAGCGCAAGGCGTCGACAAGCAGGATGTAATCGATTTGTTGGTCAAAGAGCAAGCCGATAAACTGGCTGAAGCCATAACCGCGGGTAAATTGACACAGGAGCAGGCAGACAAAATGAACGAAAATGCCAGTGAGCGCATTGCCAAGCTGGTGGAAAACGCTCACTCAGGAATGATGGGAATGGGCAGAGGCTTCGGCGTTTTCGGACAAAGTGAAGCACTGTTAAAACTCCTCGGACTGGAAGCCGAAGAGCTGAAAGAAGCGCAAAAAGCAGGCAAGTCCCTGGCTGAGATCGCAGAAGCCCAAGGGGTCGACAAGCAAGCTGTGATCGACTTGTTGGTCAAAGAGCAGGCAGATAAACTGGCTGAAGCCGTCACTTCCGGGAAACTGACGCAGGAGCAAGCCGACAAGATGAGTGAAAATGCCCGCGAGCGGGTTGAAGATCAGGTAACAAATCCGCATCCGGGCAAACCAAGCGGAATGGGTAGAGGGTTCTTCGGTTTTGGACAAAACGAGGAATTGCTGACTTTGCTCAAACTTGACGAAGCCCAACTGCAAGAGGCTTTGAAGACAGGCAAGTCGCTGGCTGATGTGGCGAAAGACCAGGGCGTGGATAAAGAAGAGGTCATTGCTCTGCTGCAAAAAGCGCATGAGGACATGCTGGCTAAGGCTGTGGAGGAAGGCAAACTGACACAGGAGCAGGCAGACAAGCAATTGGAAAAAGCAAAAGAGCAGGCTGCCAAAATGGTAGAAGGGACTTTCAAGAAGGTTCGTTCGTCTGAGGCGGAAAAAGAATAACAATACATCTAGTAACGAGAGATCCCTGATCGGTATTTGGCCGAAAGGGATCTTTTTGTTCAACATTCCCTTCATTGACACCAGACAGGGAAAAGCGATACATTCAAGATAACTTATTTGATGAGGTGGCATGCGTTTCATGAAAAAACCGATGTCAGATGTATTGTACCAAGAGGAATCATCCTACAAGGACATGCTCCTGCGAAAAAGCATGAAAATGCGAATCATGGAAACAGTGGCATTTGTCTTTGGAATGATGATCCTGGCACAGTTTTTTCCCAGTGATGCGACGGCATTCAAGGTGCTCGCTTTTGCGATCGCGATTGCCGTAGTAGGCTTATCCCCGTTTTTGTACAAAGCCATCCTGCGTCCGATGTACAAACTGACAAAAACACATCTGATCATCTCGCTGTCTGGCCAGGAAAAGAGTTATCCGCTGAACGAGGTGGAGCCGATTTACGAAGGACGCCATGTCTATCGTTTGAGTGGCAAAAGGGAGTCATTGATGGTTTCCCGACAATTTCTGTCTCACTTGAACGAGCGACTGTTTTACTACCAAAAAGGAAATAAGAGGCGATAAGGATGAAACCGTTTTGTCGTGACACTTGGGTTGAAGTAGATTTGGATGCCATTCGCGCTAATGTCGAGACATTTCGGCGGCATATTCCCGAGAAGACGGAGATCATGGCAGTGGTCAAAGCAGATGGTTACGGTCACGGAGCTGTACAAGTAGGCAAGGAAGCCCTGGACGCCGGTGCGAATTCGTTGGCGGTAGCAATGCTTGACGAGGCAGTCGTCCTGCGTGATGCGGGGATCGCAGCGCCGATTCTGGTACTCGGGTACACCCCGCCTGAATCTGTAGACATCGCCAGCAAACGGCAAGTCGAGCTGACAGCCTACAGTGAAGCATGGATACGGGAAGCAGACCGGCTGCTTCGGCAAGATCAGCTTGAGCCCGTCGGCATTCATGTTAAAGCGGATACAGGGATGGGGCGACTTGGCGTACGTAAAACAGACGAACTGTTGGGGGTAGTCGGGGCGCTGGAAGAGAGCGAAAAGCTCCGCTGGTCTGGCCTGTTTACCCATTTTGCCTGCGCGGATGAGCCTGACGATACCCATGTGCGACGACAACACGAGATGTTTCAAGCCTTTTTGCAAGCCCTTCTTGCCTCAGGCAGGAAACTGCCCAAGGTTCATTGCTGCAATACGGCTGCCGCCATTGCCCATCCGGAATGGGGGTATGATACGATTCGTTTAGGCATAGGTTTATACGGACTATATCCTTCACCGTACATGAAAGAGCGTGAGGATGTCTCGCTGGTCCCCGCCCTTTCGCTGAAAACGAGAATTGCCCACGTCAAAGTGGCGGATGAGCCCATCACTGTAAGCTATGGAGCCACATACACGACAGAACCAAATGAACAGGTCGCGACGCTGCCAATCGGCTACGCTGACGGATATTCCAGGCTCCTGTCCAATCGCGGCGGGGTGCTGTTCGAGGGTACCCGTGCTCCGATCATCGGCCGAGTCTGTATGGATCAGACGATGGTGCGGGTCGAGAACGGCGAGGCTAAGGTAGGGGACGAGGTGGTCCTGTACGGCAAACAGGGAGAAGAAGAGATCTCTTTGGATGAAGTGGCCGCTTTAATCGGCACGATCAATTACGAGGTGCCCTGCATGTTGAACTACCGGATTCCCAAGGTATACATGCGCCAAGGAAAGGAATGCGGAGTCTTTCATCCCCTATTCAAATAACAGCATCATCGCTATATGGGAAAAACTGTCTGTCTAAACACGGCAGGATTTTATCTGCACAACGCGAATTATAGCTAAGCGCAAATCATGCGCGAACGCAATATTTGCGCCACCCAGATGAGCAGCAGGTATATTTTTGCAATGGTTTCGACATAATGGTATTGTTCATACTGGCGCAAGTCAGTATCTAACAAGCATAACGGATGGAAGTTACGGTCATGGTTGGAGGTGGATTTGTCTTGTCGAAGTCTAACACGAAACGCATCATGATCAGTTTGCCACATCACTTGCTCCAGGAAGTGGATGGCGTCATTGAAAAGGAAAAATCCAATCGCAGCGAGTTTATTCGCCAGGCGATGCACCTTTATCTGAAGGAGCGCAAAAAACGCACAATCCGTGAAACGATGCAAAAAGGGTATATGGAGATGGCGAAGATCAATCTAAAAATGGCATCGGAGGCATTTGGCGCTGAAGAAGAGGCTGACCATACTCTTGTCCGCTTAGTTAGCGGGGTGTGACCAGTGATTGTCAAACGTGGCGATGTGTTTTTCGCGGACCTGTCACCGGTCGTTGGCTCTGAGCAAGGAGGCGTTCGGCCTGTTTTAGTCATTCAGAACGACATTGGAAATCGATTCAGTCCGACGGTCATCGTCGCCGCCATCACGGCGCAGATTCAAAAGGCAAAATTGCCGACGCATGTAGAGATTGACGCAAAATTATATGGATTTGATCGTGACTCCGTCATTCTGTTGGAACAAATTCGAACCATTGACAAACAACGACTGACCGACAAGATTACCCATCTTGATGATGAGATGATGGATCGAGTCAATGAATCCCTGCAAATCAGTCTGGGACTCATTGATTTTTAAGGATAAATCAGTCGCGCGTGTAGAAAAACCACTTGGCTGCGTGCGGATCGAGTGGTTTTTTGGCGTGCCTGCCGAAGGTCTGGTAATTCAGGAAGAGATGATTTCCTCATTGGGGAGGAAAATTCCCCTTCTGTAGCGAATCTGTCTGATAGTGAATATTAGACAAAAAGTGACATGATTTGCTAATCATTCCGCGAATCAGAAAAGAAATCGGGAAGAAGCGGAAGGGGTTCGTGGTTGTGGCAGCGTCTAATCCTGAAACAATCCGTATTGAGAGAGAGAACGATATTGTAACAGCCAGACACATCGGACGAAATATGTCAAAAGAACTGGGATTTGGCGCGATTATGCAATCCCGTATCGCTACATCCATTTCGGAACTGGCTCGCAACATCTTCTTGTATGCAGGATCAGGCACCATCACGATTGCGATAGTCGAGCGAGAAGGAAAAATGGGCTTGCAAATCACAGCGATCGATGAAGGGCCGGGCATTCCTGACATCAGAAAAGCATTGGAAGACGGCTATACCACATCGGGCGCACTTGGAGCCGGTTTGCCAGGTGTGCGGCGAATGATGGACTGTTTTGATATAGAGAGCGCTCCCGGAAAAGGGACTCGCGTAGACGTGATCAAGTGGTGTGAGCAGTAGCAAGAGAGGTGGAACGCAGGTATGACCCGGAGGCTGGAAGATGAATATGTTCAAATCCTCCGGGATTACTTGAACAACCAAGAAGAAGACGAGCTGTACGGAGCGCAGAAACTGGGGAAGTGGCTGCTGCTCAAGGATATTTCCCCTGAGGAACTGGTAGATTTGCATAGCAGGGCTTTAGAGAGCGTCGAAGCAGTGCCGGAATTTGTTCGTGCATCCTTTCGCATGTTGACAGAAGTGATGATCGAATACGGGAATGCGCATCGCTCCCTGCAAAGCTGGAGAAACAAGCATGCACAGCTACAGTCGGAAGTGGAAATCGCATCCGCCATGCAGCAAAGCCTGTTGCCCCAGACTATTCCGACATACCCCGGCGTGGAGATTGGCGTCGTCAGCGTCGCAGCGAATGGGATGTCGGGTGACTACTATGATTTCATGCACTTCAGCAGACAACGCTTCAGCCTGACGATCGGGGATATTACGGGAAAAGGGATACCAGCTGCCATGTGCATGTCCATGCTGAAATACGCAGTCGACAGTTTGGGAGAAATCCAGCTTGGGCCGGATCAAATGCTTCGCCACCTCAATCGGGTCGTGGAGCGAAACATCGATCCCAGCATGTTTGTGACGATGCTGTTTGGCTGCTACGATACGAACCATCACTGCTTCCGCTATGCCGTAGCCGGACACGAACCAGGTTTTCTCTACCGAGCGCGGGAGGGGCAGTTTTACGATCTGCCGGGAAGCGGCATCGCGCTGGGGATTTCTGCTGACAGCACCTATGTAGAGCAGGAGGTTGCCCTGCAGACCGGGGACGTCTTGATTCTTTTGACAGATGGTGTGACGGAGAGCAAAAAAGGACGCTCCTACCTGGTGCGTGAAGATTTGGTCGGCTTTTTGCAAAACGAGGTGGACAAGCCGGCTCAACTCATGGCGGATGAGATCTACCGCAGGCTCATGATGCTTGCTCAGTTTGAGCAGCGTGACGATTACACGATGATCGTTCTGCGCAGAACCTGAGTACAGACAGGGAGGAATTTCAGATGGATCTGACTATCCAGACAATCAGCGAAGATACGGAGCATCAGGTAATTCTGGGGGGAGAGATCGATGCCTACACCTGCCCCAAGGTAAAAGAGAGATTGCTATCTCTGCTCGAGGCGGGAGCGACGAGGCTTACGGTCGATTTGAAAGCAGTTGAATACATGGATAGCACGGGGATTGGCATGTTTGTCGCCTTAATGAAGGCATGCAAGCGTTCCGGTTGTTCCTTTTTCGTAGAAAACCTGTCCGCTCGGGTGGAACGACTGTTCCGGATTACAGGTTTCTATGACCTCATTGCCATTCGCAAAGGAGAGGAAGCGTAATGGCATCCAATCAACCTGCTGTTGACGTGATTTCACTAACCTTGCCCAATCGGGTGGAATATTTGGGGGTAGCCCGCTTGCTCGTGTCTGGTGTGGCGAATCGGATGGGCTTCTCCTACGAGGAGATCGAGGATATCAAATTGGCAGTAGGGGAGGCGTGCACCAATGCAGTAGAGCACGCATACGAGTCCGAAGACGGGACCTACTCGCTGCACCTTGTCTGTCATGTCTATGAGGATCGGCTATGGATTGAAGTATCGGATCAGGGGAAGGGCTTTTCCATCGAAGATGCGCAGCAGCAGCGGACGACGCCCCTTATGGATGTGATGGAAGAGGATGAGCTCGAGGAGGGGGGACTGGGCTTGTTCTTGATACAAGCGTTGATGGACGAGGTTGTTTTCCATACAGGCACAGGCGTCTCGGTCTCCATGACGAAGTATCTACGGCGAGATGGGGTGGCTGGTGATGACCGGACAATCTCGAAAAATCAAATATAGCCGCGAGGAAGGGAAGGAACTCCTGCTGCGGTATCAACAAACGGGGGAGCCTGATTTGCAGGAACAGCTTGTCGAGATCTATACGCCGATGGTCGAGACACTCGCAAAAAAGTTCCTTCGCAGTCAAATCATGTACGAAGATCTGGTGCAGGTAGGCATGATTGGTTTGCTTTCCTCTTTTCGCCGGTATGATTCCTCCTTTGAGAGAAGCTTTGAGAGCTTCGCAATCCCCACTATTGTAGGAGAGATCAAACGATTCATCCGGGACAAGACCTGGAGTGTGCATGTGCCTCGAAGAGTAAAGGAGTTAAGCCCCAAGATCAAACGAGTGGTAGACGAACTGACGGTCCAGATGCAATGCTCTCCACAGATCGCGGATATTGCCCGGTATCTGGGTGTGTCGGAGGAAGATGTGCTGGAAACCTTGGAGATGGGCCGCAGTTACCACGCCCTTTCTATGGACAGCGAGCTTGAGGCGGACAGCGAGGGGAATACCATTTCTCTGTTTGACCTTGTAGGGGAGCAGGAAGAGGGGTATGGTCGCGTGGAGCGGCACTTGACGATTGATCATGCTCTGTATGTTTTGGATCCCCGGGAAAGAGAAATCATTCAGTTAACTTTTTATCAAAATCTCAGCCAGAAGCAAGCAGGAGATCTGCTAGGCATGTCACAGATGCACGTCTCACGGCTGCAGCGCAGGGCATTAAGCAAGCTGCGGGAAGCCTTGAGATGGGATCAGACGCAGCCAATATCAGCGAGAACCAGGTAGGGTGTCAGCAGGCACCTTTTTTGTTTTTGACCCATTTTCTGGAGAGATGGGCAAGTATGGTACAATAACGTAAAAAGAGTGACAAAACGGTCATGTTTGCAGGAGGAATGTATGGAGCTAACGTTGCTGATTCAGACAATTGCCCAGGATACGGGTGTGAAACCTCATCAAGCCGAGCGCACCATCGCTTTGCTGGACGAGGGCAATACGGTGCCGTTTATCGCTCGTTACCGCAAAGAGATGACGGGCCAATTGGATGAAACGCAGATTCGGGCGATTGAAGAGCGGCTTCGCTATCTGCGCAATTTGTCTGTACGCAAGGAAGAGGTCCTGCGGCTGATCGAGGAGCAGGGAAAACTGACAGATGAGCTGAAGACAGCGATCGAACGAGCGGTGAAGCTGCAGGAGGTAGAGGATCTGTACCGTCCCTTCAAGCAAAAGCGCCGCACCCGTGCGACGATGGCCAAGGAAAAGGGACTGGAGCCGCTTGCCCAGTATCTGTTGGCATTGCCGAAGTCAGGTGAGCTTGAGCAGGAAGCGTCTCAATATATCGATCCCGAAAAAGGTGTCCAGTCAGCAGAGGAAGCGCTCCAAGGCGCAATGGACATCGTGGCTGAGCACATCGCTGACGACCCTGAGATTAGGCAGTGGATTCGCAAACAGACACTGCAAAAAGGCCAACTGCTGTCTGAGCAGAAGGCAGAAGAGGCCGATGAGAAAAACGTCTATCAAATGTACTATGCCTACAGCGAACCTGTGAAAAAAGTGGTGCCGCATCGCGTCCTGGCGATCAACCGCGGGGAGAGCGAAGGTATTTTAAAAGTGACGGTGGAAGCACCGGTGACAGATATTCTGGCTTGGGTGGAGCGAAGAGTCATTCGGCAGGAGACCATTGCCCGCGCTCTGCTGCAGCGTACGATCGAGGATGCATACAAACGGCTGATCGCCCCTTCAGTAGAGCGGGAAGTGCGAACAGAACTGACCGAGGCGGCAGAGGAGCAGGCGATTCACATTTTTTCCGAAAATCTGCGCAATCTGCTGCTGCAGCCACCCGTGAAGGGAAAAGTGGTCCTGGGAGTCGACCCGGCCTATCGCACGGGCTGCAAGCTGGCGGTGGTAGATGAGACAGGGAAGCTTTTAGAGGTGGCGGTTATCTATCCGACGCCGCCAGCAAACAAGGTGGCAGAGGCCTCTGCCAAAGTGAAGCAGCTTATCGCAGCTTACGGTGTGACATTGATCGCGATTGGCAATGGAACCGCGTCGCGCGAGACCGAGCAGTTCATCGCTTCTGTACTCAAGGAATTGAAGCAGCCGATCCATTATCTGATCGTCAACGAAGCGGGGGCTTCTGTCTATTCGGCCTCCCAACTGGCGAAGGAGGAATTCCCTGACCTGGACGTGGCGGAGCGCAGTGCCGCCTCGATTGCGCGCCGATTGCAGGATCCGTTGGCAGAGTTGGTAAAAATCGACCCTAAATCCGTAGGCGTCGGTCAATACCAGCACGATGTCTCCCAATCCCGTCTGGAGGATAGCCTGCAATTCGTCGTAGAATCGGCGGTCAACCACGTCGGGGTGGATGTCAATACGGCTTCCGCATCG
Organism: Brevibacillus sp.; assembly: GCA_035645495.1. GTDB lineage: Bacteria > Bacillota > Bacilli > Brevibacillales > Brevibacillaceae > Brevibacillus. Next base: position 12,294 of record DASQMM010000399.1, read on the forward strand.
CTTCTCCAGTACGTCTCCGGCATCAGCCGCCAGGTAGCAGGAAACATCGTCAAGAAGCGGGAAGAAATCGGGAAATTCACATCGCGCACACAACTGAAGGAAGTACCGCGCCTGGGAGCCAAAACATATGAGCAGTGCATCGGATTTTTGCGGATCGCGGATGGCAGCAATCCTTTGGACAAGACGCCGATTCACCCAGAGTCTTACGATGCTACGTACAAGCTGCTCGACATGCTGGGGATTGCGCCGCAGGAAATCGGCAGCGAAGCATGCCGGGATCGGCTGCAATCCCTCGATATAGCCAAGACCGCCGAAAAGCTGGGCATCGGGGAGCCGACCTTGCAAGACATGGTAGAAAGCTTGCTGCGTCCCGGACGAGATCCGCGCGACGAACTGCCAAAACCGCTGTTGCGCAGCGATGTCTTGCAGTTGTCTGACCTGAGTGTCGGGTTGAAGCTGCAAGGGACCGTACGCAATGTCGTAGACTTTGGAGCCTTTGTCGACATCGGATTGAAAAATGACGGGCTTGTTCACATTTCGCGGTTGAAAAAAGGCTTCGTCAAGCATCCACTAGACGTCGTCACAGTCGGAGATATTGTGGATGTCTGGGTCGTGGAGATCGACGAGAAGCGGCAGCGTGTGGGCCTGACCATGATCGAGCCGGATGAGGCAGGCAAATAAAAAAGGCGGCGTCCTGTCATTGCGGACGACCACCATGTTTTTCCCAGTATAAGAACCAACAGCTGTTCAGCAGGCGAATCTGGCGAATGTCCTTCCCGATGAAGGCACGCTGCAGCTGCCTGCGCATCCATTGTGGCATGAAGGTACCTCCTGGAGTTATTCGTCTATTGGCAATGTATGCGCCGGACGAACAGGAGGTACCTATTATTTCGTAAAAGCGTAATCTTCGTTCAAAAACGATTCGGGCAGCAACGATCTTGCAGCCCAGAGCAGGAAGGCTGGGACGGGAGATGACCGATCAGGAATTGCAAAAATTGGTGGAGGAGATCTCCAGCCGTTTTTTCGGTGTGGCTTTTCGCCATCAGGCTCGCTTCAATGGACGGTTGCGCACGACGGGGGGACGTTACCTGCTTCGCACCCATGACATTGAAATCAACCCGCGGCATCTGCAGGAGCATGGGGAAGAAGAATTGGTGGGAATCATCAAGCATGAGCTTTGTCATTACCACCTGCATCTTGCCAAGAGAGGCTATCGCCATGCAGATCGGGATTTTCAGCAATTGCTGCAGCAAGTGGGGGGAAGCAGGTATTGTCAGCAGGTGGGGAATGGCAGAACGCAGCTCCCGTATCGCTACGAGCTTCTTTGCCAATCCTGCGGCATGAGCTACAAGCGCAAAAGAAAGATGAATCCCACTCGCTATCGCTGCGGACGCTGCAACGGCAAACTGATCCTGCGCGAGCTGCATCCTGCCAAGGTAGATTAGTGTCGCCCCCGCTCTAGTTTCTTGCGTCTCTTTGGAAGGCAACGTTATAATGAACTGACTATGCAGCAAAGGAGAGCTGGAAGGTGGCACATGATGAATTTTCCTTGATCCGGCAATGGACGAGCCGTTCGAACGGACAAGAAGGTGACGGCCTGACTGTCGGGATCGGAGATGATGCTGCCGTTTTTAGCCCCACACCAGAGACGGAAGTCGTGGCATGCTGTGATGCGATGGTAGAGACGGTCCATTTCTTAAGAGAGACGATGAAACCGGCTGACATCGGCTACAAGGCGGTGATTAGCAACATCAGCGACATCGCCGCCATGGGCGGGATCCCCCGTTACGCCCTGGTCAGCATTGCGGTTTCGCCTAGTTACACGGATGAAGAGTACAGGCAAATATACGATGGCATCTACGAGGCATGCGAGCAATACGGTGTTCGCGTGATTGGCGGAGATACGGTCTCTTCTCCTAAGTCGCTGCATTTGTCTGTGACGGTGCTGGGCGAGGTGGAAAAAGGGCGCGCGATTCGCCGCTCCCAGGCTGTACCCGGGCAGCTTTTGTTTGTGACCGGGCATGTCGGCAGCTCTGCTGCCGGCCTGCACTTGCTGCTGGCGAAAAAGGAGCCGGAAGAGAAGTGGCTGCCTTTGGTGGAGGCGCATCAACGTCCCACAGCCCAAATTCAGGCAGGGCGATTGCTCCAGGCTTCGGGCGCGTGCGGAGCATTGAACGATGTCAGCGACGGGTTGGCATCCGAGCTTTGGGAAATCGCCGAGGCGAGTGACGTGACGATCCGCATTGATGCTGAATGCATCCCGATTCGAGAGGAAGTTCTCGCCTATTCCCGGGTTTCCCGCAAGGAGCCACTGGACTGGGCATTGTACGGTGGGGAAGACTATCAGTTGGTCGGAACTGTGTCTGAGGACGGTCTTGCTGCCCTTTCGCAGCAGTTTGCCGAACATGGAATTCCGTTTACGGTGATTGGTCGCGTGGAAGGAAATGGGAAACACGTTCTGATCACACGTGATGGCCAGCAGATGACGCTGAACAAGGCGGGGTTCAATCACTTTGTCCACGTGGAAGAGAAGAAAGGATGACGGCGATGGCGTACAAGTGGACGCTCGCAGGAGTAGAGCAGACCCAGAATTTTGCCGAACGGCTTGCTGCTTTTTTGCAGCCTGCCGACCTGTTGGCGCTGGAAGGTGATCTGGGAGCGGGTAAAACAACGTTCACGCAAGGGCTGGCACGAGGTTTGGGAGTGCGGAATGTGGTGAACAGTCCGACCTTTACGATCATAAAAGAGTATCAGGGGCGCTTGCCGTTGTATCATATGGATGTGTACCGGGTGGGCGACGATGTCGATTCACTCGGCTTGGACGATTATTTTTTTGGAGAAGGCGTTTGCGTGGTGGAGTGGGCATCCTTGATCGAGGATGTCTTGCCGCCGGAGCGTTTGACGATATTCCTGCGCACGGTTGGCGACGAACAGCGATTGATCGAGCTGGTGCCGCAAGGAGATCGCTACGTGAGATTGTGTGAGGAGATTGATTTTGATGCGCGTACTGGCGATTGATACATCCAATCTGGTATTAAGTGTGGCCGTCGTGGAGGAAGAACGCGTCCTGGCTGAGACGACGACCAATCAGCAGAAAAACCATTCCGTTCGCATGATGGATGCGATCAGTGAGCTTTTGGACGCTACCAATACATCTCCGGAGGAACTGAGCGGTATCGGAGTTGCCATTGGTCCCGGATCGTATACAGGTGTGCGGATCGGGGTAGCTTCTGCGAAAAGCATCGCCTGGTCCTTGAACTTGCCGGTCGTAGGCGTCAGCAGTCTCCAGGCAGTCGCCATGAATGCGCTCGGCTTCGCGGATTTGATCGTGCCCTTGTTTGATGCCAGACGCGGGCAGGTCTACACGGGCTGCTATACCTCGCGAGGGCTGGAAAGCCTTGACGTGCTGGAAAAAGAGCGAATTATCCTATTGCAAGAGTGGTTGCCGCTCCTGCGCGATCGTGCTGGCGGTCGATCGATTCTCTTCCTGGGCGAAGATGCGCGGATGCACCGGCAAGCGATCGAGCAGACCTTGGGGGAGCAGGCCCTTTTTGCCTCCCCGGCGTTCAACCATCCTCGAGCAGCGCATATTGGCTACCTGGCTATGCAAAGGCTGCAGGAGGGCGGCGATGCCCATGCGCTGGTACCGGAATATCTCCAGTTGGCAGAGGCAGAAGCGAAATGGCTGGCGCAAAAGCAGGAGGGTTCGGTAAAGGAGTGATCGCATGGATCAACCGATAGAGTTGGGATTCCGTTTTATGACACTGGCGGACGTCGGAGCAGTCACCGAGCTGGAACGCTTGGCGTTTACCACTCCCTGGCCGCATGATGCCTTTGTCAATGAATTGACGAAAAATCCGAATGCACGATATGTCGTAGCGCTACATCAGAACAAGGTCATTGCCTACTGCGGCATGTGGATTATCATCGATGAGGCTCATATCACGAATGTGGCCGTCCACCCCTCGTATCGGGGCAAGAAGATCGGGCTT